>JAEWBL010000690.1 GCA_023391175.1 Pseudomonadota bacterium | reverse complement strand
CCCCGGAGCCTCCCCATGACCGCCAAGCCGTCTGCACAGCCGTTCGCGCTCTCCCTTGATGCCGATGCGGACTATGTCTCCCCCGCCTATCTGCGGACCCCGTTCCGCTCCTTCCTCGTCAGCAACGACCGCGGGGCCTACTGGCTCCGCATGCCGGCCGGCGCCGGCAAGACCCAGTTCGTGCGCGGCATCGTCGCCCGGCGCACGGGCAAAGACGGCAGCCCCGAAGGAATCGACAGCGCCATTTCCAGCGGCGCCCAGGCCATCGCCGTAGATATCGCGGGGCCAGCTGGTCCCGAGGCGCTGGTCGAGGCGCTGAAGGCGGCGTTCGAGGTGGAATTCGCCATTGCTGCGCCGGACCCTGCGGGCGCATCCGGCAGCGCGGACGCCTTCGCCGGCTGGCTCTCGGCCCTCGCGGCAGCCGCGGCGGGGCAGGGGGCGAAGCGCCTCATCGTCTGCATCGACCGGCTGGAAGCCGCCGACGCGGCGGCCCTCGCCCTGCTCCCCGGCCCTGCCGCCATCCCGCCCGGTGTCATCCTGCTTTTCACCTCCCGGCCGGCCGCGGATTGGGCGGCCGAGGGCTATGACGCGGCTACGGCCAAATTCGCCCCCGGCCCCGGCGTGGCCGGACACGAGGTCGGTCTCGCCGATCCCGAACATGTGGACGCGCTGCGCAAGCTGTTCGTGGAACGCCTGCGCCCCCTCCTGCGCAGCCGGGCCAACGCGCTGCTGCTCTCCCTCATGGAAACCCGCGCCACCTACGAGCGCGGCGGGCGCGATGCGCGCCTCACCGCCGACCCGGTTCTCCGCGATGCGCTCAAGGACGACTGGAAGAAATTGACCAACAAGTTTCCGCGTTATTCCGGCCAGCAACTGCCCGTTGAGCCGCTCGGTCCGGTGCTGGACACCTTTGACCGGCTGTGGACCGACACGCTGGCGAAGAGCGAGGGGCGCGCCGGCTGCTTCTTCCTCATGGTGCGCCATCTCGCGGCGGGCGGCCTTGCAGTGGAGGAGGTGGCAAGCCTGCCGGAAGGGGAGGGGCTGGACGCCCGCCTCGCCGCCCTCGGCTGACCGGTCCGTCCATCGCCGCTGGTAGGTGGGCCGCCCGGCCGCACTGTCACAAAACTGTAAAGGCCGGGTGGGAAGAGGAGCCAGATAGCCCGGAACCACACCGGTTCCGGCGCACGGCTCAGCGAACCACGGCGGACCGCCATGAAGCTCGACTCCACTCCGCTCGAACCCGGGCAGATCGTCATTTCCCTCGCCGGCCGCATGGATATCGCCGGCGCGGCGGAAATCGAGACCGTTTTCAGTGCCCTGGTGAGCCACGCCCATGTGGCCCTGGTGGACATGGCGGGCGTGACCTTCCTCGCCTCCATCGGCATCCGCCTCATCCTCGCCAATGCCAAGTCCCTGCATAAGCGCGGCGGCACGCTGGTGCTGTTCAACTGCGATCCGCAGGTGGAGCGCGTGCTGCTCACCACCGGCGTCGGCGAACTGACCGAGATCGTCGCCACCCGCGCCGATGCCGACCGCTTCCTGGTTCCAGCGGCCGGCTGACTGTCGCTGGGGCCACTGCTTAACCTTGGGTAATACTTCGCCGCCCGGCTGAGACATCATCAGCCGGGCGGCCTTGCTTTGGGCCGGCGTTGTCCGGTGCGGACGCTCCAAGGTGCTGCATTGCAAGGTGAATGCTGGCGCGCCAACGCCGACGCGCCGGCCGCGGGTCGCCAGTTTCATGGCGCCGCAGGGGAATGGCGTCCCCCTGGTTGAGCGCAGATCGCTGCTCACTCGCCGGTCGGCTGCGCAGATTGGAGAAGGTCGAAACGACCTTGCGCAAGGTGCAAATCTATCGGACATAGAGATTAAATCCGGCTGCCACGGCCGGATTTTCTGCCAAACAGCGCCCGGCGCGGCTCTGGGGCGGAGCAACGATCTGGACCGGGTTCCAGGGAGGCATCGCCATTTCTCGCCAGTCCGGCCGTCACGTCCACCGTTCGCTCCTGGCCGGGCTCGCCGCGCTCGCGCTCCTGGTGGCGGGGCTCGTGGGGGTCTTCGTCTATGCCGGCATGAAGCAGGACGAGAAGGCGGGGATGCGGGAGCGGCTGGCCCTCTTGGCCGCGCTGCAGGCCCATGAAACGCTCATCCAGCAGGCCCTGGCCAGCTCGGAGGACGAGCGGCAGGTGCTCAGCCAGCTCGCCAGCGGAGACTTCGCCCGGCTGCACGAGCGCTTCGGCAAGCGGCTGAACGACAGGTTCGGGCTCGAGTTCGTCTACATCATCGATGCCAACGGCGACGTGCTCTATTCGTCCGAGAACGGAAAGACGGGCGAGCGGAAGGCCTACGACTGGATTCGCCCTGCGGTCGCACGGGCGCTTGCGGAAGGCCGCGCCGGCCATGCCGGCCTCGTCGCCAGCAAGGACGGCTCCGGCATCATGGTGGCCCGTCCCTTCTCAGAGCGGTCGGACGACATCAAGGCCCCGCAGCCGCTGGTGGCGGTGACGGTGGACCTGCTGGACCAGCCCCTGCTGCAATCCCTCGCCGCGCCGGCCCATCTGAGCGACGTGCAGTTGCGCACCGGCCGGGGCGCGGCGAACCATCCCGACCGGGTGGGCGCCTCGGTTCCCAATCTCTATGACGGCACCGAGGCGGAGCTGGCCTGGCGCGGCTCCCAGCCCGGCCGAAACTTGCTGCGCAACGCGCTGCCGGCCCTCGCTGTGCTCACCACGCTGCTCTCCATCACCTTCCTCGTCATGATGTTCCGCGCGCTGCGCGTCGCTGCCGCCCTGGCCGAAAGCGAGGCCGAGGCCCGTCAGGCCGCCTCGCGCGACTACATGACGGGCCTGTTCAACCGCGGCTATTTCATCGAGGCGCTGGAATCGGCCTTCGCGGGGCTCGATCCGGACGGGCGGCTGGTGCTGCTGTTCATCGACCTCGACGACTTCAAGACGATCAACGACACGGCCGGCCATGGCGCCGGCGACCAGGTGCTGAAGGCGGTGGCGAGCCGCATCGCCGCGGCCATCGGCGACCGCGGCGTTGCGGGGCGGTTCGGCGGGGACGAGTTCGTCGCCTTCTTCCCGGCCGCCACCGGGGCCGAGATCGACGAACTGCTCCATCGCGTCCAGGCGGAGCTGAAGCCACCGATCCAGGACGGGCCTGGCGAACTGCGCGTCACCGTCTCCATCGGCGTCGCCGAGGCGCCCCAGGATGCGGTCTCCGCCAGCGACCTGATGCGCCGCGCCGACATCGCCCTCTACCGCGCCAAGGACACGGGGGGCGACACCCTCTGCCGGTTCGAGACCCAGCTCGAGAGCGAGCGCAACGCCCGCCGCGAGATCAAGGGCGCCCTGGGCGGCGCTCTGGAGCGAGGCGAGCTGGTCATCACCTACCAGCCGCAGGTGGACGTGGCGAGCGGCCGGGTCGTCGGCTTCGAGACGCTGCTGCGCTGGGATCATCCCCGGCTCGGCCGCCTGCTGCCGGCGCAGTTCATCGCCATGGCCGAGGAGATGCACATCATCTCCGCCCTCGACCTGTACGGGCTGCGCCGCGCCTGCATCGAAGCGGCGGCGCTGCCGGGCATGTCCATCTCCGTCAACATCGCTTCCGCCACCATGAAGACGACGGACTTCGCCGATCAGGTCGCCGGCATCCTCCGGGATACGCGCTTCGATCCCGCGAAGCTGGAGATCGAAGTGCCGGAGACGATCGTGCTCAACACCTCGGCGGAGCTTGCCCGCACGTTCGAGGCCCTGCGTGGGCTGGGGATCGGCGTCGCCCTCGACGATTACGGCACCGGATATGCGTCGCTGCACCATGTCAGCCGGTTTCCCATCAGCCGCATCAAGATCGACCGCTCCTTCATGCTGAAGGCCTGCACCGATCCGGACGTGGCGGCGGTGATCGAGCACAAGCTCAAGCTCGCCCAGTCGCTGCGCATCAACGTGACGGCGGAGGGGGTGGAAACACGGGAGCAACTGCGCTTCCTGCGCGAGATCGGCATGCCCACGGCGCAGGGCTACCTGTTCGCCCCGCCGCTGCCCATCGCCGCGGCCATCGACATGCTGCACCGGCAGGACGAGGCGCAGCAAGCCAGCGCGGGCGGCACCGCGCGGGCCTGACCTTTCTGTCAGATAAGACAATTTTCTTTACAAGAAACATTCGCGCGCGGTAAGCACCACAGCTGCGGCGTTCCGGCATGCTTTTGGCCTTGCCTCTGCCGCCCCGCCTGCCGACAAGGACGGGGAATTGCGCACAGCGAGCGGAGCCGGTGCGGCCCAGCGCCGGACTCCCGATGATTTCTGGGGGTGCTTCGTGATCGAGACCAAACCCATCGACGGAAAGGCCTTTGCCGCCGGCCTGCGGGCCCGCATCGCCGAGGAGGTTTCCGCCCTCAAGGCCAGCGCCGGCCTCACCCCCGGCCTCGCCGTGGTGCTGGTGGGCGAGGATCCCGCCAGCCAGGTCTATGTGCGCAACAAGGCGGCCCAGACCGCCGAGGCCGGCATGGCCTCCTTCGAGTACAAGCTGGCGGCCGACACGGCGGAGGCCGATGTGCTGGCCCTCGTGGCGAAGCTGAATGCGGACCCTGCCGTGAACGGCATTCTGGTTCAGCTTCCGCTGCCCCCGCAGATCGACGCCACCAAGGTGATCGCCGCCATCGACCCGGCGAAGGACGTGGACGGCTTCCACGTGGTCAACGCGGGCCGCCTCGCGGTGGGCCTTGATGCGCTGGTGCCCTGCACGCCCCTCGGCTGCATCATGCTGCTCAAGCACCACCTCGGCAGCCTCGCCGGCCTCAAGGCGGTGGTGGTGGGCCGTTCCAACATTGTCGGCAAGCCGGCCGCGCAGCTGCTGCTGAAGGAAGATTGCACCGTCACCATCGCCCATTCGCGCACCCGGGACCTGCCGGGCGAATGCCGCACGGCAGATATTCTGGTGGCGGCGGTGGGCCGGCCGGAAATGGTGCGGGGCGACTGGATCAAGCCCGGCGCGACGGTGATCGACGT
>JAEWBL010000399.1 GCA_023391175.1 Pseudomonadota bacterium | reverse complement strand
GAGGCCGCCCGCCCGGCGCCGTCGTCTCAGCTCGGACTTCCCGCGCCCCGCCACTGAGCAGCTGTGTGTTTCTGATCGCCTTGATCGGGTGTCGGAGCCGTCCTGTCATCAGGGCGGCTCTTTCGTTTTGGCTCACGCCTGCGTCCGGTCCGGGCGCGTGAGGTGGCGCCGCGCGATCGGGAGCACGAAATGGACCATCCCCAGCACCATCGGTGGCACGGCGAGCAGCGTGGATTCCCAGATCGGCCATCCAGCGGTGAGGGGGGAAAGGAGCGTCAGGATGGCATTGATGAGCTAATAGGCGCCGATCATCATCAGGGCGAGGAAGCGCAGGTGGGCCAGGATTGCAGGATTGCTCATGGCAGCAACTCCGGAAGCGGCAGGATCTGAAAGATAAGAACGAAACGGATCGTTCTGATTGATATTGATATATACGACCCGTTTCGTTATGCAAGGGGAAATCTCGGAAGGCGAAGCCTCATGCCCGACACCAGTCCCGCCGACCGTCGGCGCTCTTCCATCGGAGCGCGGCGCAATCCCGAAGCGGAGGCCGCCATCCTGACGGCGGCGCGGGCGCTACTGGCGGAGCGCGGCTATGCCGGCTTTTCCATTGATGAGGTGGCGCGGCGGGCAGGGGCGGGCAAGCCGACCATCTATCGCTGGTGGCCCACCAAGGCTGATCTGCTGGTTGATGTGTATGCGGCGGAAAAGGCGAGCCACATGGCGCTGCCGGACACCGGCGCCCTCTGGAGCGATCTTCTCGCCTACACCCGCGCCCTGTGGGGCTTCTGGCGGGAGACGCCGTCCGGCAGCACCTTCCGCGCGCTCATCGCCGAAGCCCAGACGACCGATGCCGCCCTATCCGCATTGCGCGACAAGTTCCTGCCGGATCGGTTGCGCGACCTGCGCCACATGTTCGAATGCGCAGCGGACCGCGGGGAGATCGCCGCGCAGGAGGTCGATGACCTCCTCGCCCTCTATATAGGCTTCAACTGGCTGCATCTGCTGACCGACCGCCTTGCCGACGATCCGGCGGCCATCGAGCGCAACGCCCGCCTCATCGCCGGCGGCCCGCGATAGGCGGCCTGAACGCCGCGGAGGCGGCTCAGTAGAAGCCCACCGGGAACCAGCGCAGGTAGAGGTCCGTATAGACGCCTTTCTCCCAGATGCGCTGCAGGGCGAAGTCCATCGCGTGGCGCAGGGTGTCATTGCCCTCCTTCACCGCCACGGAGAAACCATCGCCGAAGAAGCGGCTTTCGGTGAAGGGGCCGCCCACGAAGCGGCAGCAGGCGGCGCTGTCGGTGCCATTCAGCCAGAGCGCGAGGGTGATGCCATCGCCGAACAGAAGGTCCACCTGCCCGGCCTTCAGCGCCTCCTGCGCCGCCTTGAGGTCGGGATAGGGACGGATGGCGGCCTCATTGAAGAATGAGCGCAGATAGGCCTCGTGCGCCGTGCGGCTGACCACGGCAACCTTCTTGGACGCCACCTCCTCGGGCGTCGCCTGCGCCAGCGTCTCCTGCTTGCGCCCCACAAAGCGCGCCGGCGTGCCGAGATAGCGTTCGGAGAAGTCCAGCGTCGCCCGGGATGCCGGGGTGGCGACGAGGCCGGCGATCGCCGCTTCTGCGCGGCCCTGGTCCACCACGTCCGCCACGTCCGCGAACGCTGCGGTCTGGAAAGAGCAGGTGACGCTGAGTTCCGCGCAGATCGCCCGCGCCAGATCGATGTTGAAGCCGGACAGGGCGCCGGTGGAATTGATGAAGTTGAAGGGCGGGTAGTCGTCCGTCGTGACGAACCGCAATTCCTTCGGGAGCTTGGCGGCGTCCGGGCGCTCCAGCCGGCGTTCCACGTTCCAGAAATTCGGCACCACCACCGGCGTGATGGCGATTTTATCCGCCCGCTCCACCAGCGGCGGAGGGCCACCCTGCGCCGGCCTCGCCTGACCGGCCGGCGGCTGCTGTGCCGCTGCCCCTCCTGCCGTCAGCATGCCAGCTGTCAGCACCAGAGCCCTGAGGCCGGTCCAGCGCGCGCGCGGATGGGTCGCGCGGATGCTCAGGAAAGAGGCTGGTGGAAGCATTGTGGCGAGCTTACCCTAGGGTTGCATGAGGGTTGGGGCATGGTGGGGGATGCCGGTGCCGCCCGCAAGGGGCGGAGCCATGTAAGCCATGATGTGGATGAGGGCCATCGCGACCTTTGGCGCGGGCTGGCCCACGCTCGAGAGGGGGCTGCTGCTGCCGCCCCTTGGTCGTCGGCCGTCCCGCATACCTTGGCTGCCCCCGAGCTTCGTCCTTATCGCGATCACGTGGATGCCGACACATTGCGTGCAGCCCATGCGCGGGCACGCAAAATCGGCGTTGGCGTCGATGAGGTGCTGGTCGCCTCGGGCGCCCTCGATGAGGACGCCGCCACCCATCTCCTCGCCCGCGACCTCGGCCTTTCCGTAGCCGCGCCAAACCTGCCGGACCTTCCGGATGACCCCGCAATGGCGGAGGCTGTGCTGCGCACGGGAACCCTCGTGTGCGGGAGTGGACGCCCGCATTTCGTGATGGCGGCGCGGGGCCGCATCGTCTGGCGCCTGCGACGGGCGCTGAAGCGGGATGCGGGTCTTGCGTCGCGGGTGGAACTGATCCCGCCCCTGGCGCTCGCCCGGCGCATCGGCGCCGTCTGCGGCCCCCGGTTGGCCGCCGCGGCGACAGAGCGTCTGGTCCGGTCCGATCCGCTCAAATCGGCGTCGACGCTGCGGCCCGGCCGCATCGTCGGGCTCGGAGCCGCCGCTGTCGGTTTACCGCTCGCACCGCTCCTGGTG
>JAEWBL010000358.1 GCA_023391175.1 Pseudomonadota bacterium | reverse complement strand
CCGTCATGGCCGCCTCGCCCAGCATGTCGAAGGAATAGAGGAAGCCCTCCCCCTCCCGCCCGCGGGCGCGGCCCAATGCCTCTTCGATGCTGCGGCCCATGACGAACTGCTCGCCCATGATGCAAATGGCCGCATCCACCGCACGGCGGATCACCGGCGCGCCGCAGCGGGCGACGAGGCGCGTCAGCGCTCCGGAGAGACTGTGCGCATCATCCGCCAGGGCGAGGTGCCCCGTGACGAGGAGGCCCCAGCTGGCCGCGTTCATGAACAGCGACTGGCCGCCGCCCACATGCGCCCGCCAGTCGCCGGAACCGATCTTGTCGCGGATCAGCGCATCGCGGGTGGCGGCATCGGGAATGCGCAGCAGCGACTCGGCCAAGCACATGAGGGCGATACCCTCGCGTGAGGACAGGTCGTACTCGCGCACCAGTTCCTCCACCATCGAGCCGCGCGGCTTCTGCCGCAGACGGGTGACGAGGGCACGGGCGTGGGCGCCGACGCGCGCGCACTGCCCGGGAGAAAGCCGCGCCTGGGGCAGGAGCGCGGCGACGCATGCCGCTTCAGGCGCCCGCGTCATGGCGGTGATGGCCTGCCGCAGGTCACTGCGGGGCGCGGGCGGAGGGGCGAAGTCCGCGAACAAGGGCGGGCGGACCGTCTCGCGAAGCGGGCTGAATACTGCGGGCGCTGGCATCTGAGGCACCTTTCGTCGCGTCTTTCGGGCGATCTCGAACAGGCCTAAATGCTAACCCTAATGCTGGAAGGCGTTCTGACCGAAGATGGCCTCCATGATCCCGGAATTGACTTTTATTGGCTCAGATTGAAAATCGAATTTATGCAAATTGACTGTAATTCGGATCAAATTGACGCCTTCGATGCGCGCATCATCGCCGCCTTGGTCGAGGACGGGCGCATGTCCGTCACCGACCTTGCGGCGCGGGTCGGGCTGTCGCGCAGTCCATGTCAGGCGCGGCTGAAGCGGCTGGTGGACGAGGGCTTTATCCGCGGCTTCCGGGCCGTGCTCGATCCCGCGAAGCTCGGCCTCGAACACATCGCCTTCACCGAAGTGAAGCTCACCGAGACGACGGAGGCGGCGCTCACCGCCTTCAACAAGGCGGTGCTGAAAATCCGCGAGGTGGAGGCCTGCCACATGATCGCGGGCTCGTTCGACTACCTGCTCAAAGTGCGCACCCGCGATATTCGCCGCTATCGAGAAGTGCTGGGGGAGAAGATCTCCAGCCTGCCTCACGTGGCGAGCACCTCCACCTACGTGGTGATGGAGCCGGTGAAGGACGACGGCGCGTAAGGCTTACCGCCACCGGCCAACATGTTTTGCGGCATTGCATCATGGCTCAGGTGGCGTTTCACTGGAGGGAATTTCCGGAGCCCGACCTTGCCCCATCCCCTGCCGACCCTCGAGACCCCGCTGCTGCGGTTCATCAAGGAGACCCACGCGGAATTTTCCCGCATCGACGAGGGCGAGGTCGCCTCCTACATCCCCGAACTGGGCAAGGCCAATCCCGACCATTTCGGCATCGCCGTCGCCACCACCGACGGGCATGTGTACGAGGCGGGCGACACGCAGGTGCCCTTCACCATCCAGTCCGTGTCGAAGGCCATGGTGTTCGCCCTGGCGCTCGATCTTCTGGGGGCGGAGCGGGTGGAGGCGGCGATCGGCGTCGAGCCGAGCGGCGAGGCGTTCAACTCCATTCGTCTGCGGGCCGACAACAAGCCGTTCAACGCCATGGTGAATGCGGGCGCCATCGCCTGTTCCGGCCTTATCGCGGAGAGCGCGGGGGACGAGGCATTCGAGCTGATCCGCCAGGCCCTCGGCCGCTTCGCCGGGCGCGACCTTGGCGTCGACGCGGCAGTGTTCGAGAGCGAGCGCTCCACCGGCGACCGCAACCGCGCCATCGCCTATCTTCTGCGCACCTATGGCGGCGTCGCTGGAGACGTGGACCGGCTGCTCGACGTCTATTTCCGCCAGTGCTCCGTGCTCGTCACCGCGCGCGACCTCGCGGTGATGGGGGCGACCTTTGCCAATCACGGCGTCAACCCGCTCACCGGCGTCACGGTCGCCTCGAACTACGCAGTGGCGCGCACGCTGGCGGTGATGAGTTCGTCCGGCATGTACGACTTCGCCGGCGAGTGGATCTACCGCGTCGGCGTACCGGCGAAGAGCGGCGTCGGCGGCGGCATTCTGGCGGCGTTGCCGTCCCAGCTCGGCCTCGGCACCTTCTCCCCCCGCCTCGACATGCACGGCAACAGCGTACGCGGCATCCGCACCTGCGAGGCCATTTCGGAAGCGTTCGACCTGCATATGCTGTCGCGACGGGACGATGTGCGGACCTGCATCGTCGCCGATTACGATTTCCGGACCGTACCGTCCAAACCCGGCCGGCAGCCGCACGAGCAGGACATCCTCTCCGCCCGCTCCGGCGCCATCCGGGCAATCGAGTTGGCCGGCAAGCTCTCCTTCGCCTCCATGGATTACGTGACCCGGCGGCTGACGGACCCCGCGGGCGTGCCGGAATTCCTCATCCTCAACCTGCACCGCGTCGCCACCATCACCGATGCCGGCCTCAGACTCCTCACCGGCCTCATCAAGAACCAGTTGCCCGCCGCCACCACCGCGGTGATCGCGGGCGTAGAAGCCACTTCACCCGTGGCACCGCAGCTGAAGGCGCTGCGGGAACAGGGCGTGCGCGTGCGCATCTTCCCCACCTACGATGCGGCGGTTGAATGGGCAGAGGACCAGGTGGTGTACCGCCATGGCGGCTTCTCCCGCATCGAGGTCGAGGCGGACCTTAGCCGGCAGGCGCTGCTCGCCGGCCTTTCCCCCCAGGAACTGGCAGATCTCTCACGTCTCGGCACTCGCGTGGTGTTCCCTGCCGGCACGCGGATCATTTCCGCCAACGAACCGCCGGCGAGGGTCTATTTTCTGCTGCGGGGCATGGTGAGCGCCCGCTCCGGGGGCGACGTCCGCCTCTCCACCATGATCCCCGGCATGGTCTTTGGCGAGATGGCGCTCATCGAGCAGCCCCGCAGCACGGACGTTTGGGCCGATACGGAGGCGGTGTGCGTGGAGGTCACGGCCGACCAGTTCCGCGCCTTCCAGGAAACCCATGCCCGCGCCGCCGACCGGATCATGCGCAATCTCGCCATCCTGCTCGCCGGGCGAATCCGCATGGCCACCGCCCGCATCGAGATGCTGACCGGATAGGCCTTTCGCATCATCGGGTTGGATGATCGCCTCATAGGCGGCTCTCCATTTGCCGACCTAGCACTTTCGGCCAGCCTTGAGCGAAGCCCTTTACAACCCTCCGTTCCCCTCCCAGTCTTCTTCCAAACAGAAGAATTCGGGAGGTGAAGATGGTGGATACGGTGGAGAACCGGCCACAGGCTGTGCCTGCGATGCCGGCGGTTCGGGCGGTGACGTTCGCGGACGTGAAGGCCTCGCTCATCGAGGGTTTGTCGGACTTCGCGCGGGCCCCGGCCTTCGGCCTCGTGTTCGGCGGACTTTATGCGGCGGGTGGGCTCACCATTGTCGCCTGCGTCATGTTCTTCGATGTGGGATATCTCGCCTATCCGCTGTTCGCCGGCTCCGTGCTGATCGGACCATTCGTGGCGGCCGGCCTCTACGATGTCAGCCGGGAACTGGAGGCGGGACGTCAACCCACCTGGAACGGCGTGATGGCCACCATCTTTGCCCAGCGCCAGCGGGAACTCGGGTGGATGGCGTTCGTCACCATCTTCGCCTTCATCATCTGGATGTACCAGGTGCGCCTGCTGCTGGCCCTGTTCCTCGGCTTCGCCTCCTTCGCCACGCTCAACGACTTCATCAAGGTGCTGTTCACCAC
>JAEWBL010000351.1 GCA_023391175.1 Pseudomonadota bacterium | reverse complement strand
GCTCCCCAGCGTTCCGGTGCCGGCGAGGTCGGCTATATCTTGGATTGGAGCCATTGATGGGCCGCTCCTTTTTCCGGTCGTTGCGCCGGTTGCCAAGCGTGACGACGGCTTTGCTGCCTCTGGCGCTGCTGGCGGCCTGCGCTGCGTCCCCCGCCCCACCCGACAGGGCGGCCAGCGCGCAGAATGGGGCCGTCCTGGTCGGGCGTGAGGAGCAGCGGCTTTCTCTGGATGTGGCCGCATCCGGTGCGGTTCAACGGGGCGAGAGGGCGGGGCTGCCGGCCTTTCTGGCCTTGTGGCGGGATGAGGGCTGGGGGCCTTTGGTCATCGAACCCCCACCGTCCCTGCCCCCGGTTTCGCGTGAAAGGCTGCATGCGGATCTGGCAGAGCGGGCGCGCCGGGCCGGAGCTGACGGGAACAGGATTATGCTGGCACCGTCCGGATCGCCTGCCCAGCCGACTGCGCTTGAGGGCACCATCTCTGTGGACGGACAGGGGGCTGCTCCGACCCATCTCAGCCCCGACCGCGTCGCCAGGCCCGCCGATGGCAAGGTCTGGCTGCGCTTCGACCGGGCGGTGGCGCTACTGCCCGCGTGCGGGCCAGACCGGTTCAGCTACGGCCAGTCAGCCGACACCACGGCCTCCAGCTTCGGCTGTGCCACCCGTCGCAACCTGGGGGCCATGGTCGCCAACCCTGCCGATCTCGTCGAGCCAAGCCTGGACGGCAGCGTCAATGCGTCCCGCGGGGCGGCGGCGATTGCCAACCACCGCCGGGGAGCTGCCCCTGGCGCCGATGGAGCGGCCGGCGGCGGGGCATCCTCTGGACTTGGCTTGCAACAGTGAGGCGGTCATGCTGCGCACCCAAGCCCACTGCTTCTTGACCACGGCCGCCACCGAAACGGCGATGGCGGCGGCCTTCCAGGACCGTCGGCTCGCCCGGCTCGTGCCGACGCTGCTGCCCGGCGGCTTCGCCGCGGCCGAGGCGCGCTACGCCCATGAGCCCTCGCCCCCGCTGATCATCATCGAGACCGACGCAGACAGCGGTGAAGACTTGCCGGGGCGGGTTGTCCGCCTGGCCGAGTGCTGCGACGCCGGGTCAAACCTGATCCTGCTGGGCACTGCCAACGACATTGATCTCTACCGGCGGTTGCGCCGCCAGGGAGTGGCTGATTACCTGCGTCTGCCATTGGAGCCGGCACGGGTGGTGGAGGCGGTGCAGGAGCTGTTCGATGACCCGGCCCGTGCCGCCCGCGGCAAGGTGGTGGCCGTCATCGGTGCCAAGGGGGGATGCGGTGCCTCGACCATCGCCTGCAATCTGGCGCATATGCTGGCCAGCGTGTCGGATGGCGATGCCCTCCTCGTCGACCTGGACCTCGCCTTCGGGGCTGGCGATTTGATGGTCAACATCGACACCAGTGTCGGCGTGCGCACCGCGCTGGGCGAGGCCGAGCGGATCGATGATCTGTTTCTCCAGCGGGTCGCTGTGCGCTATGACGAGCGTCTGCAGCTTTTGGCCTCCCCGGTCGCCCTTGAGGATGAGGGGCGCATCGACCCGGATCGTCTGGAGATCATGGTCGAGGCCCTGCGGGCCCAGGCCCGCTGGGTGGTGCTCGATCTGCCGCATCAGTGGACCGCTTGGGGACAACGCGCGTTGCGCATTGCCGATGCGGTTGCGGTGGTGGCGCCGCTCGATTTGCCGGGATTGCGCAACACGCGCAACCTGATGGACTGGTTGAGCGCCGAGCGGGCGGAAGCCACCTCACACCTGCTTTTGATGGGTGGTGGAGCGGCGCCAATGATTGAAGTGGCGGAGTTCCTGCGCACGCTTGGGCTGACGGCGACAGCCCAGCTGCCCGAGGATCGCGACGCGCTGCGCGTCGCCTCCAGTGCCGGGAAGATGATTGCCGAGGTGCGCCCGCGTTCGCGCCTCTCGCTTGCCTTGCGTGACTATGCCAACCTTCTGGTCGCCCAGCTGGCCCCCAATCCACGCTTGGCCACGGCGGGATCAGCCAGCCATCTGGGCGGTTCTTTGCGGTCCGCTCGCCCGTTAGGCTGGCTGCTGAGCCGCCTGTCCGGCCGGCGCGCCGGCGGCATGGGGGGCTGAGCCATGTTTGGCCGGCGCACCACCCCACCCGCCCCCGGCCAAGCGGCGGGTGTTCCAACAATGCCCCTTGCCAAGCCGATGGCTGTGGTGCCTGCGGTTGTCGCGCCAACGCCGGAGCATGCTGGTGAGCGTGGGACCGACCGGCCCTCGCCCGCTGCCGGTGACGGTTATTACGAAATCAAGACCAGAGTGTTCGAGGCTCTCCTCGATACCATCGATCTGGCGGAGCTGAGCCGGCTGGACGGCACCACAAAACGCGATGAGCTCGGCGACATCTGCCGCGAGATCATCCACGTCAAGGGCTATGTCCTCAGCCCCTCCAAAGAGGAGGAGCTGGTCGACGACATCTGCAACGATGTGTTGGGTCTGGGGCCGTTGGAGCCGTTGCTTGGGCGCGACGACATCTCCGACATTATGGTGAACGGCGCCGACAAGGTCTACATCGAGGTCGATGGCCGCATCGAGCTGACGCCGATCCGGTTCCGCGACAACGCTCAATTGATGAATGTCTGCCAACGCATCGTCAGCGCGGTCGGTCGCCGCGTCGACGAGGCCAACCCAATTTGCGACGCGCGCTTGCTGGACGGCTCGCGTGTCAACGTGATCGCCCCACCTTTGGCGCTCGACGGTCCTACCTTGACCATCCGCAAATTCAAACGCGAAAAGCTGACACTGGACAAGCTGGTGGAGTTCGGCTCGGCTTCGCCCGCCTGCGCCACGGTGCTGCGCATCGCCGGAGCCAGCCGCTGCAACGTGCTGATCTCCGGTGGCACCGGGTCGGGCAAGACGACGCTGTTGAACTGCCTGACCCGCTATATCGATCCTGGCGAGCGCATCGTCACCTGTGAGGACGCTGCCGAACTGCAGCTGCAACAGCCCCACGTCGTCCGGTTGGAGACCCGGCCGAAGAATTTGGAAGGGGTGGGTGAGGTGACCATGCGTGAGCTGGTGAAGAACTGCCTGCGCATGCGCCCGGAACGCATCATTGTCGGTGAGGTGCGCGGGCCGGAGGCTTTCGACCTTTTGCAGGCGATGAACACCGGCCATGACGG
>JAEWBL010000154.1 GCA_023391175.1 Pseudomonadota bacterium | reverse complement strand
CCCCTACGAGATCATGGGGTCGGGCTTCCGCGCGCCCCTCGGCGTGGACGAGATGGCCATTTCCGGTGGCCTGCGGGGCGGCCCGGTGGACCTCGCGCCCTGCCGCACCATCGACGTGCCCTACATCGCCGACGCCGAGATCGTGCTGGAGGCGGAGATCCTGCCCCATGGCTGGATTTACCCGGAGGGCCGGTTCGGCGAGTTCACCCGCCTGATGGGCGGGCTGCACTGGAATCCCATCGTGCGCATCAAGTCCGTCTCCATGCGCAAGGATGCGGTCTATTACGCGCTCCACATGCCGTGGGAGAACACCTGGCTCGCCGCCCCCACCCGCTACGCCGCGATCCGGCAGGCGCTGAAGACCGCCGGCGTGCAGGTGAAGGACATCAACGTCACCCTCGGCGGCTGCGCCTTCTGGCATGCGGTCATCTCCATCAAGAAGCAGCCGGGGGAGGGCAAGAACGCCCTTCTCGCTGCCCTCTCCGTGATGGATCTGAAGCATGTTGTGGTGGTGGACGACGACATCGACGTCTTCAATCCCATGGATGTGGAATGGGCCATCGCCACGCGCGTGCAGGGCGACAAGGACATCATGATCGTCACCGGCGCGCGCGGGAAGCCGCTGGACCCGAGCCTGCCGCCGACCCCGCCCGGCGTGGTGCCCACCACCGCGAAGGTCGGCATCGACGCCACCATCTCCGAGGGCATTCCGAAGGAGCGCTACGAGCGCATCGCCTATGCCTATGCGGACACGGCGAAGATCGGCGATTACGTGTCCGGCAAGGCGGACCAGCCCGGCGCCACTGCGAGCGAGGGCGATGTCGCGGCGTTGGCCGAAAAGATCGCCCAGATGATCGGCGAGGCGCCGCGCTATTACACGGATATCGCGGAAGCTTTCAGTGACTACAACTTCGCCATTGTCGCCCGCGCGCTCGGACACCTGCATGCCACCGAACGCCTGTGGCAGGACGCGAAGGGTGCCATGTGCCTGCGTGGCTCGCCCTTCGCCGCCAAGCCGCCGGGCCGCTGAGCCGGGTGGCGAAGAGGACGGGCGTGGCGGCTGCGGGGACGCCACGCCCGTCCCCTCCACGCCACAAGAAGTGTCGGGATGATCCCGGCTGATAACAAGAAAAGCATCGATCGCCTGAAGCACAGAAGGGGTCAGGCATTTGAGGTTGATGAAGCAGCCTTCCACTCTTCCAGGGGTGAACACATGCGTCGCAGGGTCCAGTCTCTTCTCTTCGCCGCGGCGCTTCTGCCGTTGGCAGGCCTCTTCTCCATGGCCGCCTCCGCCGAGGAGCTTCTCAAGATCGGCGTCGCCCAGCTCTCGGCCGGTGGCCTGCCGGTTCTCGTCGCCGAGCAAAAAGGCTTCTTTGCGGAAGAAGGCCTGAAATACGAGCGGCTGGACTTCAAGGGCGGCGGGCCGGTGGCGCAGGCCCTCGCCTCCGGCAGCATCGATCTGTGCATCTGCGCCGCCGACCATGCGGTCCATCTCCAGGATCGCGGCCTCGGCGGAAAGGTGCTGGTGGCGCTGGCCGAGCAGCACAGCTACGCGCTGATCGGCAAGGCGGATTCCACCGCGAAAAGCATCGCCGATCTCAAGGGCGAGAAGATCGGCATCACCACGGCCGGCAGCCTCACCGACACCACGGTGCGCTACGCCATCCGCAAGGCGGGGCTCGACCCGGACAAGGACTTCGTGCTGCTCTCGGTGGGCCGCGCGGGGGCGCAGAAGGCCGCGCTGCAGGCCGGCGCCATTGCCGGCGGCATGTTCTCGACGCCGGACATCCAGATCGTCATGGCCGAGAAGGGTGCCTACCGGATCATCGAGGATTTCCGCAAGCTTCCCTATCCGGCGCAAGACCTAATCGCCACCGACACCTGGCTGAAGGCGCATCCGGAAGACGCGCGCAAGGTGGCGCGGGCGGTGGTGAAGGCGCTACGCCTCATCCAGCAGGACAAGACCGTGCTCTACCCGGCCATCAAGGGCCTGTTCCCGGAGATGAAGGACGATGCCATGGTCGCCCAGCTCGCGGATGATCTGGCCGCCGGCTATCTCTCCAAGGACGGCGTCATGTCGCCCGAGAGCTTCAACTTCCTCATGTCCATGATGACGATCGCCGAGCCGAAGCTGAAGCCGGTGCCCTACGCCGACATCGTGGCCCTCTCCTATCTGCCAAAATGAGGCGCCGCATGAGCGACAGCATCACCACGCGCGGGCCGACCTTCGCACGGCCGGGACGGCGGAGCTTTTCCATCGGCATCGGCGCCACCGGGCTGCGGCAGATCGGCCTGATCGCCGTCCTGCTCAGCCTGTGGGAGCTCGCCTCCCACACCCTGTTCAACCCCTTCTGGAGCAGCCGCCCGAGCCTGATCGCGGCGCGGCTGTGGGAATTGGCCCTCAGCGGCGAATTGTGGCTGCACACCAGCACCACGTTGCAGGAGGCGGGGGCGGGCCTGCTGCTCGCCGCCGTGGTCGGCATCCCGCTCGGCATCGTGCTGGCGCGGGCGCCGGAAGTCGCCCGCACGCTCGATCCCGTCATCATGGGTCTCTACGGCCTGCCGCGCGTGGCGCTGGCGCCGCTGTTCATCCTGTGGTTCGGCATCGGCCTGTTCTCGAAGATCATGATGGCCTTCACCATGGTGGTGTTCATCTTCCTGATGAACGTGATGGAGGGCATCCGTACCATCGATCCCGATCATCTGGACCTCATGAAGTCCATGCGCGCCGGGCGCCTCTATCTGGTGCGCCGCGTGCTGCTGCCGGCGGTGACCCCGTGGATCCTCGCCTCGTTCCGCATCGGCATCGGCCTCGCCCTGATCGGCGCGGTGGTGGGCGAACTGATCGGCGCCAATCGCGGCCTCGGCTGGTACGTGGAGAGCCGTGGCGGGCAGCTCGACACCACCGGCGTGTTCACCGGCCTCATCGTGCTGATGGTGCTGGCCATGCTGGCCAACCAGCTTGTCGGCTTCATCGAGCGGAGGGTGATCACATGGCGCTGACCAACTTGGCGCTTTCCGCCGAAACAACGAGGCCCCGCGCGGCGCTGAAAGACCTCTGCATCTCCTTCCCCCGGCCGGACCTGCCGCCGCTGGAGGTGGTCTCCGGCATCTCGCTCGATGTGGCGGAGGGTGAGTTCGTCGCCGTGGTGGGGCCGTCGGGCTCGGGCAAGTCCACCATCCTGCGCGCCATCAGCGGGCTGCTGAAGCCCTCCGGCGGGCAGGTGGAGGTGGACGGCAAGGCCGTCACCGGGCCGCCGCCCAAGGTGGGCTTCATGTTCCAGAAGGACGCCCTGCTGCCGTGGCGCACGGTGGCCGAGAACATCCGCGTCGGCGCGGAGCTGGGCGGCACGCCCGCCGGCGAACAGGCGGCGCAGGTGGCAGGTCTTATCAAGCTGCTGCGGCTGGACGGCTTCGAGAATGCCTGGCCCAAGCAGCTCTCTGGCGGCATGCGCCAGCGCGTGTCGCTGGGGCGGCTGCTCGCCTATCGCCCGTCCCTGATGCTGATGGACGAGCCCTTCGGTGCGCTCGACTACCAGACCAAGATCGCCATGGGCCTCGAACTCTTGAGGGTGTGGGAGGCGGAGCGCCGCTCCATCATCTTCGTCACCCACGACATCGAGGAGGCGGTGGCGCTGGCCGATCGCGTCGTTGTGTTCAGCGCCCGCCCGGCACGCATCCTCAGCGAATACCGGGTTGAACTGCTACGGCCCCGGCACATGCGCGCCATGCGCAGCGATCCCGCTTTTACGGAGCTGACCGAGGCGATCTGGTCCGATCTGGCGCTGCCGGATTAACGACATGAAACGTCTTGTGGTCGCCATCACCGGCGCGTCGGGCGCCATCTACGGCATCCGCGCGCTCCAGCTGCTGCGGGAGCGGGGCGGGGTGGAGACCCATCTCGTCCTCTCCGCGTCCGGCGCCCGCACCATCATCGCCGAGACCGACTTCACGCCGGAGGTGGTGCGCGCGCTCGCCCACCACGTCCACAATCCGAAAGACATCGGGGCCTCCGTCTCCTCCGGCTCGTTCGTGACGGAGGGCATGCTGGTCGCGCCCTGCTCCATCAAGACGCTGAGCGGCATCGCCCATTGCTACAATGACGAACTGGTGGTGCGGGCCGCCGACGTGTGCCTGAAGGAGCGGCGCCGGGTGGTGCTGCTGCTGCGCGAAACCCCGCTTCATGCCGGTCATGTGGAACTGATGGCCCAGGCCACCCGCAACGGCGCCATCCTCATGCCGCCCGTGCCGGCCTT
>JAEWBL010000145.1 GCA_023391175.1 Pseudomonadota bacterium | reverse complement strand
CGCCGCCCGTCACGTCCACCCACTGGAAGGCGATGGACCAGGCGATCTGCGCAAAGGCCAGCGTCAGCATGGCGAAATAGACGCCGGAGAGCCGCACGCAGAACCAGCCGAACACCACCGCCCCGGCAAGCCCCAACAGCGGGCCAACGATGAGCGCCGCCTCCATGGGCGCGCCCATGTACTTCACCAGAAACGCCGCGCCATAGGCGCCGAGCCCGAAATAGGCGGCATGGCCGAAGGAGGCGAGGCCGCCAACCGTCATCATGAAATGCAGGCTGGCCGCGAACAGCACGTAGATGAGGATTTCGGCCCCGACCGTGAGGGCATAATTGCCGAGGAGGAACGGCAGCGTCGCCGCGGCCAGCACCGCCACCGCCACCGCGATGCGCTCGGCCTGGGTGAAGGGCCGCCAGGGCCGGATGGTGAGGCCGGCGGCGGCACGGGGCGCGCTCTCCGGCTTGCCGAACAGGCCCCAGGGCCGCACCACCAGCACCACCGCCATCACGAGGAAGACAGTGATGAGCGAGATCTGCGGCAGGATGAGAATGCCGAAGGCGTTCAGCTCCGCGACGATGATGGCCGCCACGAAGGCGCCAAACACCGAGCCGAGGCCGCCGATGACCACCACCACGAACACCTCCACGATGATGGAGAGGTCCATGGCATGGGTCACGGTGGTGCGCGGGATCTGCAGCGCGCCGCCGAGCGCGGCGAGGAAGACGCCCAGCGCGAACACGCCGGTGAACAGCCATTTCTGGTTCACGCCCAGCGCCGCGACCATCTCGCGGTCCTGCGTCGCCGCGCGCACCAGCACGCCCCAGCGGGTCTTGTGGAAGAGCAGCCAGAGGATGCCGAGCACCACCGGGCCGAGGGTCATCATGAACAGGTCGTAGGTGGGCACCATGCGGCCGAACAGGCTGATGGCGCCGGTGAAGCCGGGGGCGCGCGGGCCAAGCAGGTCTTCCGGCCCCCAGATCACCACCACGAGATCCTGCACCATCAGCGTCACGCCGAAGGTGGCGAGAAGCTGGAAGAGTTCGGGCGCCTGATAGATGCGCCGCAGCAGCACCATCTCCATCAGTGCGCCGAGCAAGGCGACGATGATCGCCGCCGCGACGATGGCGCCCCAGAAGCCGAGCGGGCCGGCGAAGCGCGTCGTCAGCGTGTAGGCCACATAGGCGCCCAGCATGTAGAAGGCGCCATGGGCGAAGTTCACGATGCGCGTGACGCCGAAGATGATCGACAGTCCCGACGCCACCAGAAACAGCGACGCGGCGCTGGCGAGCCCGCTCAGGGCCTGGACCAGAAGGAATTCCACGGCTTCAGCCTCTCGTTCACCTGCTGGAAGTTTTGGTTTTGTTGGGCCACCCGCCGTCGAGGGCGGGGGCCGGATACGGGGGCGGCAATTTGCGAGCCGCCCTGCAGTTCATTGCCTCCCCTCTCCCCTTGCGGGAGAGGGGCTGGGGGTGAGGGGTAACGGCGCCGATCAACGAGGCCGGCGCCGGACACCCGACACCTTTCCCGCTCACCCTGCCCTCTCCCGCGAGGGGAGAGGGTTCGCACCGTGACGAGCTGCGAAATCCCTCAGTTCGCCGGACGCAGCTTCGCGGCTTCAGCCTCGGGCGGCAGGTAGTCGGCACCGGGGCGGAACTGGAAGTTCACCATGATGCCCTGCCCGTCCTTCTGCGAGGTGGTGCCGATATAGGCGCCCATGGTCGACTGGTGGTCGGCCGCGCGATAGACCACATCGCCGAAGGGGGTGGAGACCTTGAGGTTCGCCATCGCCTTCACGAGGCCGGCGGTGGAATAGTCGTCCGTCGCCTTCAGCACCGCCGCGATGGACTTCACGGTCGAGTAGCCGACGATGGAGCCGAGGCGCGGATAGTCCTTGTGGAGCTGCTGGTAGGCGTCGAGGAACGCTTGGTGCTCGGCGGTCTTGATGCCGTACCAGGGATAGCCGGTGACGATCCAGCCCTCGGGGGTCTCGGTCTTCAGCGGGTCGAGATATTCCGGCTCGCCGGTGAGATAGCTCACCACCGCGCGGTTCTTGAAGATGCCGCGGGTGTTGCCCTCGCGGACCAGCTTCACGAGGTCACCGGCGAAGGTGGCGTTGAGGATGGCGTCGGGATTGGCGGCGTCGATGGCCTGGAGCACCGGGCCGGCGTCGATCTTGCCCAGCGGGGGCCACTGCTCGGCCACGAACTCCACGTCCGGCTTGCGCTTTTTCAGGAGGTCCTTGAACACCGCGACGAAGGACTGGCCGAACTCATAGTTGGGGGCGATGGTCGCCCAGCGCTTGGCCGGAAGCTTCGCCGCCTCTTCCGCCAGCATGGCGGCCTGCATGTAGTTCGAGGTGCGCAGGCGGAAGGTGTATTCGTTGCCCTTCGACCAGACGAGCGCATCGGTGAGCGGCTCGGCGGCGAGGTACATCACCTGCTTCTGCTTGGCGAAGTCGGCGAGCGCGAGGCCGACATTGGAGAGGAAGCCGCCGGCGATCATCACCACGCCGTCGCGCGAGACCAGCTCGTTGGCGGCGGTGAGCGCGTCGGCCGGCTTGCCGCCGTCGTCCTTGGAGATGATGACGAGCTTCTTGCCCTTGATGCCGCCCGCGTCGTTCACTTCCTTCAGCGCCAGGTCCATCCCCTTGCGATAGGGATCGAGGAAGGCGGGCAGCGACGAATAGGAATTGATCTCGCCTACCTTGATCTCGCCCTGCTGCGCCCGCGCCCCGCCTGCGGCGAGGAGGAGAGCGGCGAGGGATGCCGCGACCAGCTTCTTCATGTCCATTCCCCTTTTATGATTTCAGTTGAACCGTCCGCGTGCGGGGGCGTCGCCTATCTCAGCCCGTCCTCGCCCTTGATCTCGTCTTTCTGCAGCCCGCCGACGCGCGGCAGCGGCCG
>JAEWBL010000139.1 GCA_023391175.1 Pseudomonadota bacterium | reverse complement strand
GGTGAGCATGTATCGCGCAGAGAACGTTACCGTCACCGCCTCCGGCCGCCGCTTGGTGGATGCGGCAAGCATCTGCGTGCGGCCGGGGCGGGTGACGGTACTTGTCGGCCCGAATGGCGCCGGCAAGTCGACCCTGCTCAAGGCGATGTCCGGCGAGCACCGTCTCGCGACCGGGCGGGTGACGCTGGACGGCGTGTCCATCCACGCCATGCGCCCGCTGGAGCTGGCGCGGCGCCGGGCGGTGCTGCCGCAGGCGGCGGAGGTGGCGTTTCCCTTCACCGCCGCCGAGGTCATCGCCGCCGGGCTCATGACAGGGGAGGGGCATGACCGCGCCCGCATCCTGCGCCTGCTGGCGCGGGTGGACCTGCCCGGCTTCGCGGACCGGCGCTATGACAGCCTGTCAGGCGGCGAGCGGCAGCGCGTGCAACTCGCCCGCATCCTCGCCCAGCTGGACGCGGGGAAGCCGGACGTTCCCGGCTACCTCTTCCTGGACGAGCCCACCGCCAGCCTCGACCTTGCCCACCAGCTCACCGTGCTCAACATCGCCCGTGCCCATGCGGATGCGGGTGGGGGTGTGTTGGCCGTGCTGCACGACCTCAACCTCGCCGCCATGGTGGCAGACGAGATCGTGGTGCTCGCGGGCGGTCAGGTGCGCGCGGCCGGGCCGGTGGCGGAGGTGCTGACCGAGGCGGTTTTGGCGGACGCCTTCGGCATCCGCTTGCGAATCGGCATTGCGCCGCCCGGTCCCTTCATTCTGCCGCAGAACGTAGTGGCGGCGGGGTAGGGAAGCGGCATGTCCGCTCCCCCGGCCGGGCTCAGCCCAGCTCTTGTGCAGCCTTGAGCACCTCGGCGGCGTGGCCGTCTACCTTCACCTTGGGCCAGGTCTTCGCCACCTTGCCGTCGCGGCCGATGAGGACGGTGGCGCGTTCCACGCCCATGTACTTGCGCCCGTACATGCTCTTCTCGACCCACACGCCATAGGCCTCCAGCATGGCCTTGTCCGGGTCGGAGCCCAGTGCGAATCCGAGGCTGTACTTGTCGCGGAACTTGTCCTGCGCCTTCACCTCGTCGGCCGAGACGCCGAGGATGTCGGTGTCGGCAGCGGCGAAGTCGGCCTTCAGGCCGTTGAAGGCGATGGCTTCCTTGGTGCAGCCGGGCGTGTCAGCCTTGGGGTAGAAATAGACCACCAACTTGCGGCCCTTGAAATCCTTCAATGAAACGGTGCCGCCCCCATCACGGGTCAGCGAGAAAGCAGGCGCCTTGGCGCCAACCTCCGGGAAACTGGACATTCCGCCTTCCTTTCGACGTGTTCGGCGCCATACGGGGCTGCTCAAATGCAAGCCCACAAGATGGCCGCGTTCTTGGGCCAGATGGTATCATCAAGGGAGTTGATCCACCTCATCTTTACGAGACGACGTCAGGTTAGGGTCACTTCTTGCGGGCCGGAGGCGAATCAATCTGCCTTCCGGAGGGCACCGCGGGACCATCGCCGGGTTGCGGACGAACGGCCGAAACGGCCGAAGCGGTAGAGGGAAGGTCCAGACGGAATGGAGTTTCGGCAGGAGAGGCCGGCGGGGGCGCGGCGCGAGCCAAAGCGGTCCCGCTTCCGGGGCATTGTCGGCGCGCTCACCCCGCGCAGCCGTGCCGCGCGCCTGTTCACCGGCCTGTGCCTCGTCCTCATCGCGCTCGGCGGCCTCGCCGCCGTCACGCTCTACGTCCTCATCGCCACCGGCATGGTCACGGCCAACCTCGCCACGCCCTACATCGAGCGGGCCCTGGAAGAGCGCATCGGCGGCGGCCATAAGGTGAGCATCGGCGCCACCACCATGGAGACGGTGGGGCAGGGTGCCACCGCCGTGGTGGTCCATGATATCCGCGTTACCGGCCCGGACGGGCAGTTGGTCGCCAGCGCGCCCAGCGCCGAAGTGGAGCTGGAAGGCTCGCTCCTTTCGCTCATGCCGAAGGCGCGACGTATCGATCTGGTGGGCGCGGAAATGACCGTGCGTATCGCCCGCACCGGGCAGGTGGCGGTGGCCACCGGCCGCGGCGCCAAGGCCATTCCGGCGAGCGCCTCCGCCCGCACGGGGGCGACTTCAATCCCGGCGCCGCAAGCTGCTGCGGATGCTCCGCCGGCCGCGTCCGGCCAGAGCCCGCAACCTTCGACCGCCGCCGCTGCCGCAGGGGATAGCGATCCGCTCACGCCGGTCGCGCTCGCCCGCTGGATGTCCGATCTCGAGACCGCCGGCTTCGACGGCGGGGCGCTGGCGGACGTGGGCCTCAAGGACGGCACCGTGATCGTGGAGAACGAGGGGGCCGGACACCGCATCGTCTTCCAGCACATCAGCGTCCGGCTGGCCCGTCCGGCCGGGGGCGGGGCCGTGCTCACCTTCACCACCCAGTCGCCGCAGGGCGTCGCCACCGCCGTCGCGCGCATCAGTGCTGCCCAGGGCGGCCAGCGCGCCATCGACGTCTCCATCAAGAACGTGTCGACCCGCGACCTGCTGCAGGCCTTCGTGCAGGACCAGCGGCGCTTCTACATCGATACCCCGCTCAACGCGGCCTTCGCCGCCCGCCTCGACCTCGACGGCACGCTGACGTCGGCCGAGGCGAGCCTGGACTTCGGCGCCGGCGCCCTCGGCAATGGCGAGGACCCGGAGGAACGTTTCGTCATCGACCACGCGCGCATCGCCGCCACGCTGGACGTGGCGCGCCGGGTCATCGTGCTCGCACCCATCGAGGCGGTGAAGAGCCAGAACGTCATCGAGCTGGCCGGCGAGATCAAGGTTCCCGCGAAGGCCCAGGAGCCCTGGCCGTTCCAGATCGGGCCCAAGCGCGTGGTGCTTCAGGGCCCGGAAATGCCCGAGCCGCCCCTCGTCATCACCAAGGTGGACGTATCCGGCCGGTATGATCCGCCGAGCCGCCAGATCGTCGTGGACGAGGGCCTGCTCGGCGCCTCGACCGCGAGCTTCAGCTTCACCGCCCTTTTCGATTTCGGCGTGGCGGTCCCCTACCTGAAGTTCGACGGCGTCGCCTCTCCCATGCCGGTGGCGACGGTGAAGCGCTTCTGGCCGGTCAACATCGCACCCCCCGCCCGCCAGTTCGCGGTGGAGAACGTGTCCGGCGGCACGGCCGAGGGCATCTCCGTCGCGGTGAAGCTGCCGCTCGACCTCATCGGCCAGAAGCAGGTGCCGTTGCCCGAGGACGGCGTGCGCTTCACCATCTCCGGCAAGGGTGTGACGCTGCGCCCCGTCAAGGGCCTGCCGCCCATCACCAATTCCAGCCTCGCGATCCTCGTCACCGGCCGCTCGGTGCGCATCACCATGCCGGACGGCACGGTGGTGACGCCGCAGAACCGCAAGATCGCGGTGAGCGACGGCGTAATGCTCATCCCCGACTATTTCCCGCGCGAGCCCTCCGCGCAAATCCGGGTAAACTTCAACGGCCCTGCGGACGCCGGCATCGAGGTGCTCGGCATGGAGCCGCTGAAAGGCCCCCAGGGCACCGCCTTCGATCCCTCCACCACGCGCGGCCGCCTTTCGGCGCTGCTGCAAGTGAACATGATCTTCCGAAAGGTGCCGCTGCCGGAGGATCTCGACTATTCGCTGGAGGCGAACCTCACCGACTTCGGCGTGGACAAGGTGTTCAAGGGCCAGAGGCTCGAGGGCGCGACGGTGAAGGCGTTCGCCTCGCCCGCCGGCATCGTGCTCCGTGGCGAGGGCAAGCTCGCCGGGGCGCCGCTCGCCTTCGAGTACGAGAAGAAGAAGGATGCGGCCGATTCGGACATCCGCGTCTCCGCCACACTGGACGACGCCGCCCGCGGCAAGCTGGGCGTGGACGTGCCGGGCGTGAGCGGGCCGGTGAGCGTGCGCCTCGTGGGCACCACCAACAACAAGGACACGCGCGCCAGCATCGAATCGGATCTGACCCAGGCCCGCATCGCCGATCTCATCCCTGGCCTCAGCAAGCCCGCCGGCAAGCCGCTCAAGGCGCGCTTCACGGTGAATGACAAGGGCAGCTCCATCCGCCTGGACGAGATGGTGATCGATGGGTCCGGAACGCTGCTCAAGGGCAACATCGAGCTGGCCGACAGCGGCGATCTCCTGGGCGCGAGTTTCCCGACCTTCCAGCTCTCCGACGGCGACAAGGCTTCGGCCAAGGCGGAGCGGGTCGGCTCCGTGCTGAAGATCCGCATCACCGGCGAGGTGATGGATGCCCGCGGCATCATGAAGAGCCTCGTCAGCGGCCCCCCCACCGACAAGCGCAAGTCGCAGGACGTGGACGTGGAGGCTCGCATCGGCGCGCTCACCGGCAACAATGGTGAGGTTCTGCGCCAGTTCGATCTCTCCACCACCCGGCGCGGCGTCGAGATGCGGGATTTCACGCTCACGGCGAAGACCGGCCGGGACGGCACGGTGGCCGGCGAGATGCGCACCTGGCAGGGGCGCGAGCGGGCGCTCCAGATCACCACCTCGGATGCCGGCGCATTGTTCCGGTTCCTCGACATCTACGCCAAGATGCAGGGCGGCGAGGCGTGGCTCATCGTCGATCCGCCGCGGAGCGACAACACGCCGCAGGAGGGCGTGCTGCACCTGAGCAACTTCTCCATCAAGGGCGAGCCGGGCCTCGAACGCCTTTCCAGCGCCGCCCGCGACAGCTCCGGCCGCATCGAGAACGGCACGGCGGCCTTCGAGAAGGCACAGACCCAGTTCTCCCGCTCCACCGGCAAGATCGTGTTCAAGGAGGGCGCCATCTGGGGCCCCTCCGTGGGCGCCACCTTCGACGGCTCGCTGGATTTCGCAGCCGACCGCATCAACATGCGCGGCACGTTCGTGCCGGCCTATGCGCTCAACAACATCTTCTCCAAGCTGCCGGTGATCGGCCTGTTTCTCGGCGGCGGGCCCAACGAAGGCCTGGTGGGTGTGACGTTCGAGGTGGTCGGCCCCCTGTCCACGGGCCCCACCCTGCGCATCAACCCCATCTCGGCCGTGGCGCCGGGCTTCCTGCGCAAGATCTTCGAGTTCCGCGATTCCACCGGAACGCCGCCGACGCGGTGAGGGGGCGGCTGACGCCGGAAACGCCAGCCCGCAGGCCTAATCCACCGTCATGCCCGTTCTCGGGAGCGGAACCCGCGAAATCGCGGGCTCCGGGCATCCACGTCCGTTCGACGGATCAGCTATCCGACAATCATAACAGGGAGCGCAGAGCGGCGGGCTACCAGCAGCCGCACGAGCGCCGACGGTCTCATGAAACCGCCACAAGCTGCGACCCTTTGCCCAAACGCCCCTTGCGATGGCCCACGGCACCCCTCACACTCCTCCCATAAACATAATTGGCAGGAAACGAGTGAGGGTGGGATAGATGCTGGCTCTGGTGCTCATCATCGTCTGCGGCCTCTTGGCCGTGGCGTACGGCGTATGGACGATCAAAGGGTTGATGGAGGCGGACCCGGGAACCGCCAGGATGCAGGAGATCGCATCCGCCATCGCTGAAGGCGCGCAGGCCTATCTGCGCCGGCAATACACCACCATCGGCATCGTCGGTGCCGTCATCTTCATCCTCGTCGGCGTGTTTCTCGGCTGGCTGGTGGCCATCGGCTTCGCGCTCGGCGCCATCCTCTCCGGCCTTGCGGGCTTCATCGGCATGAACGTGTCGGTCCGCGCCAACGTGCGCACCGCGCAGGCGGCGACGCTCTCGCTCGCCGGTGGCCTCGACCTCGCCTTCAAGGCGGGCGCCGTCACCGGGCTTCTGGTGGCCGGCCTCGCGCTGCTGGGCGTCAGCGTCTACTACCTCATCCTCACCGGTTTCCTCGGCTTCGCACCGAACAGCCGCACGGTGGTGGATGCGCTGGTGGCGCTGGGCTTCGGCGCCTCGCTCATCTCGATCTTCGCCCGTCTCGGCGGCGGCATCTTCACCAAGGGCGCGGACGTGGGCGGCGACCTCGTCGGCAAGGTGGAAGCCGGCATTCCCGAGGACGACCCGCGCAACCCGGCCACCATCGCCGATAACGTGGGCGACAACGTCGGCGACTGCGCCGGCATGGCGGCCGACCTGTTCGAGACCTATGCGGTGACCGTGGTCGCCACCATGGTACTGGCGGCCATCTTCTTCGCCGCCACCCCGGCGACGCTCGCCACCATGATCGTCTATCCGCTGGCGATCGGCGGGGCGTGCATCCTCACCTCCATCGCTGGCACCTATTTCGTGCGGCTGGGGGCGAACTCCTCCATCATGGGCGCGCTCTACAAGGGCCTCGCGGCCACGGCGGGCTTCTCCATCATCGCCCTTGCTGCGGTCACGTGGCTGCTGCCGGGCTTCGGGCCGATCCAGGGCGCGGCCTATTCGGGCACGAGCCTGTTCCTGTGCGGCCTCGTCGGCCTCGCGGTGACCGGTGCCATCGTGGTCATCACCGAATATTACACAGGCACCGGCTATCGCCCGGTGGTGTCCATCGCCCAGGCCTCGGTGACGGGGCATGGCACCAACATCATCCAGGGCCTCGCCGTCTCGCTGGAATCGACGGCGCTGCCGACCATCGTCATCATCGCCGGCATCCTGTGTGCCTATGGCCTCGCCGGCCTGTTCGGCATCGCCATCGCCGCCACCACCATGCTCGGCGTCGCCGGCATGATCGTGGCCCTCGATGCCTTCGGCCCGGTGACGGACAATGCCGGCGGCATCGCCGAGATGGCGGGCCTGCCCAAGGAGGTGCGCCAGTCCACCGACGCCCTCGACGCGGTGGGCAACACCACCAAGGCGGTGACAAAGGGCTACGCCATCGGCTCAGCCGGCCTCGGCGCGCTGGTGCTGTTCGCCGCCTACAACCAGGACCTCAAGTTCTTCATCTCGCAGGCGGCACCGGGCTCCTACTTCGCAGGGGTCACGCCGAACTTCTCGCTGGAGAACCCCTATGTGGTGGTGGGCCTGCTGTTCGGCGGCCTTCTGCCCTACCTCTTCGGCGCCATGGGCATGACCGCCGTGGGGCGCGCGGCCGGTGCCATCGTGGAGGAGGTGCGCCGTCAGTTCCGCGAAAAGCCGGGCATCATGGCCGGCACCGAGAAGCCGGACTATTCCCGCGCCGTGGACATGCTGACCAAGGCAGCCATCAAGGAGATGATCATCCCCTCGCTGCTGCCGGTGCTCTCGCCCATCGTCGTCTATTTCGTCATCTACTTCGTGGCGGGCGGCGGCGTGGCAGGCAAGTCGGCGGCCTTCTCGGCGGTGGGCGCGATGCTGCTCGGCGTCATCGTCACCGGCCTGTTCGTCGCCATCTCCATGACCTCGGGCGGCGGCGCCTGGGACAATGCCAAGAAGTCGTTCGAGGATGGCTTCGTGGACAAGGACGGCGTGCGCCACATGAAGGGCTCGGAGGCCCACAAGGCGTCCGTCACCGGCGACACCGTGGGCGATCCCTACAAGGACACGGCGGGCCCCGCCGTGAACCCGATGATCAAGATCACCAACATCGTCGCGCTGCTGCTGCTGGCGGTGCTGGGCCACTGAACCATCCCGGTACGCCGGGGAGGAAACCAAAGCCGCCTGTCCCTGCCGGGGCAGGCGGCGTTTTTTCGCGGGGGCCGATCCTGACTTTCCACATGACGCCGCAGACGCTGCTCCACATCCTCTATCTGGTCGCCATCGTGGCCGAGGCCATGACGGCCGCGCTCGCGGCCGGGCGGCGGGAGATGGACTGGGTGGGCGTGTTCCTGCTCGGCTGCGTCACTGCGCTGGGCGGCGGCTCGGTGCGGGACGTTCTACTCGGCAACTACCCGCTCTCATGGGTCGCGCACCCCTCCTACCTCATCGTCACCGGCGGGGCGGCTCTGGGCACCGTCTTCCTCGCCCGTGTCATGGATCATCTGCGGCAGGTG
>JAEWBL010000089.1 GCA_023391175.1 Pseudomonadota bacterium | reverse complement strand
GCTCCCGCTGGCGCACGGTGCAATTCGACACCTTGCGGCTGCGCTTGGTGAAGATCGCCGCGCGCATCGTGGAGATGAAGACGCAGATCAAGGTGCACCTGCCGACCAGCGCGCCTGATCAGGCGATTATCCACCTCGCCCTCGGTCGCCTGCCGCGGCTCATCTGTTGAGCACCGGGGCAGCGTGCCCCAGCCCTCACCCAATCCCGTCCACCACCAACTTCGCCACCGTCACGCCGCCGTCAGCGCGGCGGCGGCGACGCGCGCCTATGCAGCCCCACGTTGAGCATCTCCATGCGGCGACCAGACCGCTCGCCACCCTGGTGAATAAAGGCGGCTAACTGACCTATGCTTGAGATCGCCAGCCACTTCGGACTGGCGTCCACCGGAGCCCTGAGGCATAACGGCGCCGGTCCGCCCCACTGGAGCTGAGCGATATGACGATCGTGGTCACCGGCGCCGCCGGTTTCATCGGCTATCACGTGGCCGAGGCCCTGATGGCCCGCGGCGAGACCGTGCTCGGCATCGACAACCTGAACAGCTATTACACGGTGGCGCTCAAGGAAGCCCGGCTGGCCCGCCTCACCGCCAATCCGGCCTTTCGCTTCTTGCGGGCCGACATTGCCGACCGTGCCGCCATGGAGAACCTGCGCCCTGGGCTGGCCGACGTGACCGGAATCGTCCATCTCGCCGCTCAGGCGGGCGTCCGCTACTCGCTGGAGAACCCGTACGCCTATATCGAAGCGAACGTGCTGGGCCATCTCTGCATGCTTGAGATGGCGCGCAACCTGCCGAAGCTCGAGAATTTCGTCTACGCCTCCTCCTCCTCGGTGTACGGCGGCAACACGAAGCTGCCTTTTTCGGTGGAGGATCGCGTCGACAGCCCGTTGTCTATCTATGCCGCCACTAAGAAGGCGGACGAGTTGATGAGCCACGCATACAGCCACCTGTACGGCTTCCCCTCGACCGGATTGCGCTTCTTCACCGTGTACGGCCCGTGGGGACGGCCGGACATGGCGGCCTTCCTGTTCGCCGACGCGATTATGGCCGGCCAACCGATCCGTGTCTTCAACGCGGGCGAGATGCAGCGCGACTTCACCTACATCGACGACATCGTTGCCGGCGTGCTGGCGGCGCTCGACCGACCGGCGGGACCGGATGCCAACGGCGTGCGTCACCGCGTTTACAACCTGGGCAACAACAACTCCGAACGGCTGCTCGACTTTATCGCTGTGCTGGAGAAGGCGCTTGGCCGCAGCGCCGACAAGAGGATGGAGCCTCTGCAGCCTGGCGACGTGCCCGCCACCTACGCCGACATCGAGGCGTCCCGCCGCGACCTCGGCTTCCAGCCGACCACGCCGATCGCCGTTGGCGTCCTCCGCTTCGCCGCTTGGTACAAAGACTATCATGACATTTCCTGACCCGGCTGAGCCCGCCATCTGAGAGACCATCATAGAGCGGGGATAATCGCGATTCGGACTGGGGACCGGGCGATTTGGACAGCAGAGAGCGGGTTCGCGGATCAGCCTCATACGCCTTCATCAGGTTGGATAAGACCAACTGACATTCTGTACAACAAGGGGCTGGTGGCCGTTTTCCCACCCGAACCGTCCAGGATGTAGGGCCAGTGTCTCAAATAGGGCGCGTACGGCCTCCCGGCGCGGGCTGAGGGGGGCTCGCCTCATCAGTGCCGGAAGGCCATCGGTATGGTTGCCAGGCGCGGTGTCGTGCCGGTCGGAGTGTTCAAGAAGTCATGGCGTTCATGAAGACGTTCCGAAAGCACCGGACCGCGCCTTGCGGCGGCCCGAGAGACCGAGCCAGAGCAGGCCGCCCGGCAGGGAGGACAAGGTAACGGACAAGCCAATCATCAGCGACAGGACCAGAGCCTCCGCCGCGCCGAGGCCGTAGAGCGCAAAGCCGGCGACGAAGGCCCCCTCGCGCACACCCCAGCCGTTCAGCGAGAGGGGCAGCGCCGCGGCAAAGATGGTCATTGGTACGACCGCCAAGGCATCGGCCACCATTACCGGCAGGGTTAGGGCACGGGCGTAGGCGACCACCGCGACAACAGTGCAGATATGCACGACCACGCTGTGCAGCAGGCCGCTTAGCGCAGCCCGGCTCAGCAGCGCCGCGCGCAGGCGGGCAACCTGCGCCTGCAGCGCGCGCACGGGCGGGCGCTTGGCGAATGCCGGTAGGGGAATGCGGTCTGCCTGGATGCCAGCGACCAGCCCTACCAGCAGCAGCAGGGCGGTGAGCGGGCCGGCCCAGGCGATGGGCGGCGGCGCGGTGGCGACAAGGTGCGGCAAGCCGACGAACAGCAGCGCGACGCAGCCGACCAAAGCGAGCAGCCGGTCCATGACCAAGGCGAGGACGACGGCCGATGAAGACAGGCCGCCGCGGTAAGTCAGCCAGCCGCGTACCACGTCGCCCCCAAGCGCCCCCGGCAGCACTTGGCCGAAGAACAGCCCGGTGAACATCAGACGCAACGCCAGCCCATGCGAGACACGCTCCCCCGCCGCGCGCAGGGAGTCGCGCCAGCGTTCCCCCGCGCAGACCGCGGCCAGGA
>JAEWBL010000087.1 GCA_023391175.1 Pseudomonadota bacterium | reverse complement strand
GGGTGGAGAGGTCCGCGAGGCTCTTCTCCGCCTTCTCCACCATCACCAGCCGCTCGGCGAGCTTGGTGAGGCTCTCATGGGTGGCGCGGGCGGCGGTGGAGAGCGTCTCGCCAAGGCGATGGGAGGTCTGGTCCAGCCGGTCGGAGACGGCGCGGGCCAGCTCGCTCTGCCTTTGGGCGAGGATCTCCGTCATGCTCTGCACGCGGCCGGCGGTCTCGGACTGGACGCGGACCAGCTCGCGCAGACGGCGGTCCATCTCGTCGCGCCGCAGGGCTTCCTCGGAGGAGGCGGCGGCGCGCGCCCGCGACTGGCGCACGAGGCTCACCAGCACCAGAAACAGCAGCAGCGCCAGCACCGCCGCGGCGACCGCAGCCGCCTCGGCCACGGTGAAGGGCCGCCCGCCGAAGGTGAACAGCACAACCGGCATGCCTTGCTCTTGCGTGAACCTTCTCTTCTTACGTGATTCTCTTCCTTGAACAAACGGCGAACATGTTGACCTATGCGGCAGCTTCGCTTATCTCGCTCGAATGACGATCCGGCCCATCCTCATCATCCCCGAGCCCAAGCTGCGCACGCTTTCCGCCCCGGTCGAAAAGATCGACAGCGAGGTGCGCAAGCTGGTGGAGGACATGTTCGAGACCATGTACGACGCCCCCGGCATCGGGCTGGCGGCCATACAGGTGGGTGTGCAGCGCCGCGTCATCACCATCGATGTGGCGCGTGACGGCGAGAACAAGAAGCCCATCGCCCTCATCAATCCCGAGATCATCGCCGCTTCGGAGGAAACCTCCGTCTACAGCGAGGGCTGCCTCTCCATCCCCGAATATTACGAGGAGGTGGAGCGGCCGGCGAAGGTGGCGGTGCGCTTCCTGGACGTGGAGGGCAAGACGCGGGAGGTGGAGGCCGAGGGCCTGTTCGCCACCTGCGTGCAGCACGAGATCGACCACCTCAACGGCGTGCTCTTCATCGATCACATCTCCAAGCTGAAGCGCGACCGGGTCATCAAGAAGTTCACCAAGCAGGCGAAGCACAAGGCCGAGGCCTGACCCCGTCGCGGCGGGCGATCACGGGACACGAGGTTCATGCGCATCGTCTTCATGGGCACGCCGGATTTCGCCGTGCCCACCCTCTCGGAGATCGTCGGGCGCGGCCATGAGGTGGTTGCGGTCTATACCCGCGCCCCCGCCCCGGCGGGCCGGCGCGGGCTCGACCTCACCCCCTCGCCCGTCCATGCGGTGGCCGAGCGCTTCGGCCTGCCGGTGTTCACGCCGAAAAGCCTGAAGGGCGAGGAGGCGGCGGACGCCTTCCGCGCCCATGATGCGGACGTGGCGGTGGTGGTGGCCTATGGCCTCATCCTGCCGCAGGCCATCCTCGATGCCCCGCGCCTCGGCTGCCTGAACCTGCACGGTTCCCTGCTGCCACGCTGGCGCGGCGCCGCGCCCATCCAGCGGGCCATCATGGCCGGCGACCGGGAGACGGGGGTCGCGGTGATGCAGATGGAAGCGGGGCTGGACACCGGCCCCGTGGGCCTTGTGGAGCGCATCCCCATCGGGCCGGACATGACCGCCGGCGAATTGCACGACCGGATGATGGTGATCGGCGCCGACCTCATGGGCCGGGCGCTCGCGGCGCTGGAGCGCGGCGGCCTCGCCTTCACGCCTCAGCCGGCCACCGGCTTGGAATATGCCGCCAAGATCGAGAAGGCGGAGACGCGTATCGACTGGTCAAAGCCAGCACAGGAGGTGCACGACCGCATCCGCGGCCTCTCCCCCTTCCCCGGCGCCTGGTTCCCCCTCGGGCCGGAAGAGGGGCGGGTGAAGGTGCTGCGCTCCACGCTGGCGGACGGCTCCGCCGCGCCGGGCACGGTGCTGGACGACCGTCTCACCATCGCCTGCGGCACGGGGGCAGTGCGCCTCGTGGAACTGCAGAAGGCCGGCAAGCAGCCCATGGGGGCGGAAACCTTCCTTAGGGGCAATGCCGTCCCGCCCGGAAGCCGGCTCGCCTGACGGCGGCAACCCGCCATGCCCCGCTACAAGCTCACCATCGAATATGACGGCACCTCGTTCGCCGGCTGGCAGATGCAGGCGGACCTGCCCACCGTGCAGGGCGTGCTGGCCGAGGCGTTCCAGCGCTTCTGCGGGGAAAAGGTGACGGTGGCGGGCGCCGGGCGCACCGATGCCGGGGTCCATGCCACCGGGCAGGTGGCCCATGTAGACCTGAGCAAGGACTGGCGCACGGACACGGTGCGCGATGCCATGACGGCCCAGCTTCGGCCCCACCCGGTGGCCGTGCTCTCCGCCGAGAAGGTGCCGGACAGTTTCGACGCCCGCTTCTCGGCCACCAAGCGGCACTATCTCTACCGCATCGTCAACCGCCGCCCGGATCTCGCGCTGGACCGCGACCGGGCGTGGCGCATCCCCCAGAAGCTCGACGCCGACGCCATGCACGTCGCCGCGCAGCGCCTTCTGGGAAAGCACGATTTCTCCACCTTCCGCGCCGCCGAATGCCAGGCTGCCTCGCCGGTGAAGACGCTGGACCAGCTCGACGTCTCCCGCGACGGCGACGAGATCCGCGTCGTCACCTCGGCGCGGTCCTTCCTGCACCATCAGGTGCGCTCCATGGTGGGCTCGCTCATGCGGGTGGGCGAAGGCCGCTGGAGCGCGGATGACCTCGCCGCCGCCCTCGCCGCCGCCGACCGCACCCGCTGCGGCCCGATGGCGCCGGCGGCCGGGCTCTATCTCGCCGCCGTCAGTTATTGAGTCCACGCTGATTCGCGGGCCCATGCCCGGCGGGTGGCAACATCCTGTAAACGTTCCTGCCGTCGCAGGTTGGAACGGTCCGGCGCCCTTGAGCATTTCCCCATGGAAGACACCTCAGGGGCGATAGAGGACGACGGGTCCGATGTTCAGTTTCCGTATGCCGCGCTGGCAGCCCTCGCGCCGCCGCGTCCCCCTCTCGCTCGCCCATGTCGTTGCCCGCGCCGTGCCCGGTGCGCCGTGCGGCTGGGTCTTCTTCGACGGCAGCGAGACGCGGATCGATACGCAAGACGGCGAGGCCGTCATCATCCCCGGCGGGGCCTTCTTCCCGCGCGAGGCCCATCGCTTCGCCAGCGAGGGGGAGGCGCAGGCGGAGGCCGCCCGCCTCAACGATTCGAGCCTCTGCCTCGACCGGCCATGGCGGGTGCGCGCCGCCTCCGCCTTCATGGTGGAGCGTGTGACCGCCTCCGGAAAGCCGTTGGCAAGCCTCGGCTGACGCCCGATCCAATCGCCCAAACGCAAAAAAGCCCCCGAACCGGGGGCTTTTTCACATTGGGGGCACAGGCCGCTCAGATCGCGCCGTTGATCCACTGCACCAGCTTGGCCTTGGGGGCGGCGCCCACCTGGCGGGAGGCGATCTTGCCGTCCTTGAACAGGAGCAGGGTGGGGATGGACATGATGCCGTACTTGGATGCCGTCTGCGGATTCTCGTCCACGTTCAGCTTCACGATGCGGACCTTTTCGCCCAGCTCGCCGGAGACTTCCTCCAGGATGGGGGCAACCATGCGGCAGGGGCCGCACCACTCCGCCCAGAAGTCGACGATGACCGGCGCGCTGGACTTCAGCACGTCCTGATCGAAATTCTGATCGGAAACCTTCTCGACGGCCATGACATACCTCGTAGGGCAGAACGGGGAGAACCACTGGATGTTGGGGGAGAACGTAGGTAGCCCCTCCCCTCCCCGTCAAGGCGGCTTCACGCGCCCTTGACGCTCCGGGACGCGAAAGGAGGCGCCGCAACGCCAAGCTTCGCCAGCGCCGCGGCGAGCCGGGAGGGATCGAGCGGCACCGCGAGCGGCCCGGCCGTGTAGATCAGCCGCGCTTCCACCGGCCGCCCGCCGAGCGCCTGCGACAGAATGGCGCCATAGACCGCCAGCTGGGAAATGTAGCTCTCGCCGGCCTCCGCGGGGTTTGCGGGGGGCACCCGGTCGGTCTTGAAGTCGGCGACGAGAATGCGGTCAGGGAGGAGGACGAGCCGGTCGATGCGGCCGTTGACGGCGAACACCTCTCCGCCCGCCCCCGTGATGCGCCCGATCACCGGCACCTCCGCCCGGCTCCCGGCGCCGAACAGCTCCGCGAGGGGCGCATGGCCGAGCACAGCCAGCGCTTCGGCAAGAATCGCCCGGTGCGCCCCCTCGTCCACCCCGTCCGCTGCGTGGCGCAGCAGGCGCAGGCCCGCCGCCTCCCGCTCGGGCGCCGTCACCTCCGGCAGGCCGGCCAGCAGCCGGTGGACCAGATCGCCGCGCACCAGGGGGGGCAGCCCAGTCTCCGGCAGCGGCGCGGGTACGGACGGGCGTTCGGGAACGGCGCCGCCCTCGATGCTGGAGGGACGCAGGCGCCGCAGCACCGGCTCGGGCGGCGGGGGATTGGGGAAGGAAAGGGCCTCCCCCACCTCGACCGGCGTCATCACCGCAGCGCCGCCGCCCGCCACCTTCAGCCCCGGCCCCCGGCGCCAGCGCAGCACCTCTCCCTCGAAGCCCAGCGCCGGGCCGGCATCGGCTTCCGGCTCCAGCGCGGCGCGGGCGAGGTCGTACCAGCAGCCCTCGGGCCGGGAGTGGGGCTTGTCCTTGGCCGGCGCGCGGGTTTCGGCGCCGCAGATGACGAGGGCAT
>JAEWBL010000079.1 GCA_023391175.1 Pseudomonadota bacterium | reverse complement strand
TTCGAGAACGACCTCGGCGTCGCCGGCGGCATTTCGGTCACCGTCTCGGACGAGGCGCGCAGCGCCCGCTCGGACCGGCTCGGGCTCGACCTCCTGATGCGCACCGGCGTGCTTTCGCTCGCCGCGTCCATCGCCGCCATCATCGCTGCCGTGGTGTTCGTCCACATGCTGACCCGTCCGTTCGACCGCGTCGCCAAGGCCCTGCGCGGGGAAGGCGGCTCCACGGGCGACGACGGAGGCCTCGCCCCGCTCGCCGAAGCCACCGTGAAAAGCTGGCGCGACGCCGAGGCGCGGGTCGACCGCGGCCTCGGCCAGCTTGGAGCGCTCGACGATGCGGCCTGAGATCGCCGAGAGCGGCCGCGCGCGCCTCGTGACCGGGCTGTTCGCCCTCATCCTCACCCTCATTCTCGGCGGTATCGCCGCGGCCGTGCTCGTCAACGGCTACCGCGCCCGCGTCGAGGAGAGCGCCCGCCGGGATGCGCTCGTGATCGGCACGTCGGTCGCCCGCACCCTCGCCCAGCAGTTCGAGAAGGCGGCGCGCTTCGGCATTCCGCTGAAGCTCCTGCCCGGCGTGGAGCAGCATCTGTCCGAGACGCTGACGCGCACCCCCGGCCTCACCCAGATCGTGCTGCGCGGATCGGACGGACGCGAGATCCGCAGCGCCATCGGCGAGCATTCCGGCACTGATTCGGTGAGCGCACCGGTGGTGGTGGACGGCAACACGGTGGCGGCGGTGGAAGTCACCACGAATCCCGCCGCCCTCGCCACCTCCTTCGCCGACATCGGACTGAAGGCGGCGGTGGTGGTCACGGTCTGCGCGGCGCTCGCGGCGCTCGCAGCCGGCCTGCTGGTGGGCAATGCGCTGGAGCGCGCCCGGGCGCGGCTCGCCACCGGCCTCGCCGAGGCGGTGAATGGCCAGTATGGCGAGCGCGACGTGATGATCCATCACGGCCGCCGCCTCGGCGCGCGCGGTGCGGTGGGCCGGGCCTTCCGCGAGCTTGAGCACGGCAACCGCAGGGTCGCCGAGCGCAGATCCGTGTTCGAGGCTTATGCGGAGGAGCTTCTGGCGGTGGATTTCGACGGCGGTCTCAGGCCGGACGTGGAGCGGGTCCGGCGCGAGGTGCTGGCGCCGCCGGGCCGTGCCGACAAGGTACGGGGTTCGTGATGCTGCTGCGCACCCGCATCACTCTCATTGTCGCCACGGGCTTCACCGTGCTCATGCTGGGCATCTGGGGCGCCACGGTGCTGCGCGACCGCGTGGCCCAGGCCCGCGAGGGCGAGCTGTCCATCGAGGGCCAGACCGTCCTCTGGCGCGAGATCGTCGCCTTCCAGACCGCCAACCTGGCGCGCATCCTGGAGCGCATCGACACCTCCTCGCCCTTCCGCATCGCGCTCAGCTTCTCGGACCGGCCGGGCATCGCCGCGGCGATCCGGGAGGTCGGCATCGACATCGACGATCCCGCCACCTATTTCGAGGTGGTGGCCGCCGACCGCGAGGTGGTGTTCAGCGACGGCACCACAAATGCCCGCTACATCCTGGACGCCGGCAGCCTCGACCGTGCCCTCAAGGGCGAGGTTTTGTCCGGTCTGCGCCAGATCAGCGGCTCGCAGGTGATCGTCATCACCACCCGCACCGTGGAACTGCCGGGCCGCGGCCGCGCCGTCCTGGTGCTTGGGCGCGACGCCTCCCTCGGCATGGAGCGCTTCGCCCGCGGCATCAGCGCCGCCACGACGCTCATCACCTTGCGCGGCCGGGTGGTCGCCAGCACCGATTTCCGCCTGTGGGAGCGGGCAAAGGTCTCCATCACCCCGCGCCGCCCGACCGCCGAGCAGCTCGTTCTGGACGGGCGCAATTACAACGTCACCTCCATCCCCGTCGCCGACGTCAGCGGCAGCGCCGTGGGTGCGCTGGTGAGCCTTGAGGACACCACGCAGACGGTGCAGGCCACGGCCTTCATCCGCCAGTCCGCCGTGGCCGGCGCCATCGGCCTCGTGCTGCTCGGCGTCATCGGTCTCAACGTTTTCCTCTGGTACAGCTTCCGGCCGCTCGAATCGGCCATCGACGTACTGCAGGCCCTGTCGCGCGGCGACACCTCCGTGACGGTGGGCCACACCGGCAATGACGAGATCGGCCGCATCGCCTCTGCAGTGGTCGCGCTGCGCGGCAACGTGCAGGCTCTCGCCGAAAGCCGGCGCCAGCGCGATCGAGTGCGGCGGCGCCAGGAGGTGGTGATCTCCGGCGAGCTTCAGGCCCTGGCCGACGCCATCGACCCGACGGATCGCGAGGAAGTGCTGGCCCTGCTTGCGAAGGGCGAGGAGAGCGAGAACGACGATGAGCTGAAGCGCGTCGCCCGCGTGCTCCACGACCTGTCGCGGCGCATCGTCGAGCAGCACACCCGCCTCTCGTCCATGGTGGTGGAACTGCGCGAGGCCCTCATCACCAAGACCAAGCTGGCCGGCCTCCAGCAGGAGCTGGAGATCGCCCGGCAGGTTCAGCTCGCCATCCTGCCCAAGGAATTCCCGCCGGACGCGCGGGTCGCGGTCCATGGCCAGATGACCCCCGCGCGCGAAGTTGGCGGCGACTTCTACGATTACTTCATGATCGACGACACCACGCTCGGCTTCGTGGTGGCGGACGTTTCCGGCAAGGGCGTGCCGGCGGCCCTGTTCATGGCGATCTCGCGCACCCTGCTGCGGTCCACGGCGCTGTTCGAGCGCTCGCCCGCGGGCTGCATCCGCCGCCTCAACGACCTGCTGGCGGTCGAAAACGAGCAGATGCTGTTCGTCACCGTGCTCTATGGCGTGGTCGACCTCTCCTCGGGGAAGGTCACCTATGTGAACGCCGGGCACAATCTGCCCTATCGCATCGCCCGATCCGGCGAGGTCACCACCGTGCCCTCCACCGGTGGCATGGCGGTGGCGGTGCTGGAGGGCTTCGTCTACCAGCAGCACGAGTTGCACCTCGCCCCTGGCGATACCCTCTTCCTTTATACGGACGGCGTCACCGAGGCCTTCGACATCGACGAGCAGCCCTATGGCGAGGAGCGGGTGGAAGACCTGCTGCGCAGCGGCGCCGCCGACTGGTCGGTGGCCGAGCTGAACGAACGGGTACTGGCGGCGGTGCACGTGTTCGAGCGCGGCGCGCCTCAGGCCGACGACATCACCTGCCTGACGTTGCGTTATTTCGGTGGCCACGGCCCGCGCCGGACGCGCTGACCGTTCCCCGTGTGACACCTGATGCGGCGGCCAGTGCGGGCGCACGGCAGAATATGCGTGCGTGCCGGTCGCCGAGGCGGTAAGCGTGCCCGGCAGGGTCTTGGAAACCCGGCAGGGTCTTGGAAACACCTGCCTGAAGCATCGAGGGAGCCAACCCTCACCGGAGGTCGACCGCTGACGCGTGAAAGCGCCGGCGCAACGGCTTCCCGCCGACCAGAGAGGGGGAAACGCAGCATCCGGGACGGCGCAGCCGTGCCGGCCTGATCCCGGCGCCCCGCCGGGGACGGAGAGGCATGTCATGTCCATTGATGCGCGCGCGGCCGGCTGGCCCGCGGCCGAGGTTTCCTCCATCGGCGCCGTTTGCAGCGCCCATTTCTGCAGCCATTTCCTCCAGCTCGCGCTCGCCCCGCTGTTCATCATGATGCGGGCCGATCTCCAGGTTTCCTTCATCGAGCTGGGGCTGGTGCTCTCCGTCTTCTATCTGTTCTCGGGCGCCGGACAGGTGGCCGCCGGCGTGCTTGTGGATCGCTTCGGCGCCGACCGGCTGCTTCTGGCGGGGATCCTGACCCAGGGCGCGGCGACGGCGGCCATGGGCTTTGCCCCCACCTATCTCCTTCTGCTGCCGCTCGCAGCGCTCGCCGGCCTCGGCAACTCGGTCTACCACCCGGCCGACCTATCCATCCTCAGCCACAAGGTGGCGGCGCCACGGCTCGGGCGGGCCTTCGCCGCCCATGTGATCGCCGGCAGCATCGGCTTCGGCCTCTCGCCCATCGTGTCCGCCGCCATCGGTGCCCATTTCGGCTGGCGCACAGCGCTCATCGCCATGGGTCTGCTGGTGCTGCTGGTGGGGCTTCTGCTCGCCGTCTTCCGCGGGCCGCTGCGCGCGCCGGCGGGACGCGCCGTCCATGCGGCGGCGGGAGGGGCACCGCTGTCGTTCCTTCAGGTGCTGGCCATGCCCGTGGTGCTGATGGCCTTCCTCTATTTCACCTTCACCTCCGTGGCCCTCTCCGGTCTCCAGAGCTTCTCCATCGTCGCGCTGCAGGAAGGCTTCGGCGCGGCGGTGGCGCTGGCGACGCTGGCAGTGGCGCTGTTCCAGGTGGGCAACACGGCGGGCGTCGCCATCGGCGGGCATGTGGCGGACCGCTCCGCCCAGCATCATCAGATCGCGATGGGCGGCCTTGCCGCCGCCGCCGCCTTCGGCTTCCTCGCCGCCTGGCTTCAGGCGGCGCCTGAGGTGACGGTGGGGCTGATCGCCGTGGTGGGCCTGTTCATGGGGCTCACCACCCCCTCGCGCGACGTGCTGGTGCGCGGCGCAGCCCCCGCCGGGGCCACGGGGAAGGTGTTCGGCATCGTCTATTCGGGCTTCGACATCGGCTCTCTGGTGGGCCCGCTGATGTTCGGCCTGATGCTCGACCACCACCATCCACGCATGGTCATTGCAGGCGCTGCCGCCGCCCTGGCCCTTGCCGTCGGCACCGCCTTCGCGGTGCGCCGCAGGCAGGACTAGGGGCCATCGGGAGAGCTTGGGCGAACGATAAAACGGCGCGGCTTCGAGAAGGCCGCGCCGTTTCCATCAGCTCAATCCAGCAGCACCTTGCCGGGGTTGGCGAGACCGCGCGGGTCCACGGCGCGCTTGATGGCGGCCATCAGCTCCAGCGCCACCTTGTCCTTGTACATGGGCAGCTCCTCGCGCTTGAGGATGCCGATGCCGTGCTCGGCCGAGATGGAGCCGCCGAGCGAGGCCACGAGATCGTGGACGATGCGGTTGAACTCCTCCCAGGTGGCGAGGTAGGCCGCCTTGTCCATGCCCTCGGGCTGGCTGAGGTTGTAGTGGATGTTGCCATCGCCCATGTGGCCGAAGGCGCAGATGCGGATGCCGGGCATATGCGCCTCGCACAGCCGGTTCGCCTCGGCGATGAAATACGGCACCTTGGACACCGGCACGGACACGTCGTGCTTGATGGACCCGCCCTCGAACTTCTGCGCGTCGGACATGTCCTCGCGCAGCTTCCACAGCGCGTCGCACTGGGCCTCGGATGAGCCCACCACCGCATCCTCGATCTCGCCGGCCTCGAACGCCGCCTCGAACGTGTCGAGGGCGAGCCGGGAGAGGTCGTCGTTGGGGCGGGTTGAGGTGAGTTCGGCCAGCACGTACCAGGGGTGCCGCTCAGAAAGCGCGCGCACCGAGCCGGGCATGTGCTTGAGCACGATTTCCATGCCGAAGTCCGGCATGATCTCGAAGCCGGTCAGGCTGTCGCCGGCCGCATTGCGCAGGCGGCGGAACAGGGACAGCGCGGTCTCGGGATCGGCAATGCCCAGCAGCGCCGTCGCCCGGGCACGGGGCGCCGGGAACAGGCGCAGCACGGCAGCGGTGATGATGCCCAGGGTGCCCTCCGCGCCGATGAAGAGGTCCTTCAGCGCGTAGCCGGTATTGTCCTTGCGCAGACGCGAGAGGCCATTCCAGATGCGCCCGTCCGGCAGCACCACCTCAAGGCCGAAGGCAAGTTCGCGCATGTTGCCGTAGCGAAGAACAGCCGTGCCGCCGGCATTGGTGGAGAGGTTGCCGCCAATCTGGCATGAGCCTTCCGAACCGATGGAGAGCGGGAACAGGCAGCCCGCGCCCTCCGCCGCCTGCTGCACCTGGTGCAGCGTGCAGCCGGCTTCGGCGATGACGGTGAGGTCCACCGGATCGAGGTCGCGGATGCGGTTCAGCCGGCGGAGCGAGAGCAGCAGCGCGCCGAACGGCACCTGTCCGCCGACGAGGCCGGTATTGCCGCCCTGCGGCACCACCGGCACGCCGGCCTCGGCGCAGGCAGCGACCACGAAGGCGACTTCCTCGGTATTGGCGGGCTCGACCAGCGCCGGGGTCGTTCCCTGGTAGAGGCCCCGCCCCTCCACCAGATGGGGGGCGAGGTCATGGGCGTCGGTGCGCACGTAGGACGCACCAATGCGGGCGGCGATACGGTCCAGAAGGCCGGAGAGGCGGACCGCATCGAGAAGGATGGGTTGGGGGGCATGGCTCGACATGGGGGCGCAAGGTGCATCAGCCGCCGCCGCCGGGCAAGCATCCGATGGGCCGCAAGGCAGCGCGAAAGCGCCGCGCGGGGAGGAAGGCACGGCCTTCCGCTTGGCAAAGACGGACATAAGGTCTAGAGCCGCCGCCGCGCCCCCTTGAAGGCGCCCAGCACTGGAGTTGAGATGACCGACCGCGTCCTCGTCGCCCGCATCGGCGCCCCCCATGGCGTGAAGGGCGAGGTGCGGCTGTTCGTCTTCACCGAGGACCCGGCGGCGATCCTCGACTACGACCCGCTCACCGACGCCACCGGCCGCACCCGCTATCGCATCACGGCGCTGCGCGCGGCCAAGGACCATTTCGTCGCGCGCCTCGCCAACGTCGCCGACCGCACCGCCGCCGAGGCGCTGACCAACGTGGACCTTTATGTCC
>JAEWBL010000020.1 GCA_023391175.1 Pseudomonadota bacterium | reverse complement strand
AGGAAGTGCAGGCCAAGACCAAGCTCGACGCGGTGGTCACGGTCGCCGATGCCAAGTGGCTGTCCGACCGCCTGAAGGACGCCCCCGAGGCGAAGAATCAGGTGGCCTTTGCCGACGTGATCCTGCTCAACAAGACCGACCTCGTGACCGGCCCCGAGCTGGACGCGGTGGAAGCCCGCATCCGCGGCATCAACCCCTATGCCAAGCTCTACCGCACCCAGAAGTCCGAGATCGACATCGCCAAGGTGCTGAACCAGGGCGCCTTCGACCTTGAGCGCGTGCTGGAGCTGGAGCCCGCCTTCCTCGAGGAGGACGAGCACCATCATCACCACCACGCCCATGGCGAGGCCTGCGGGCCGGACTGCGGCCACGATCATGACCACGACCACCATCACCACGGGCTGAAGGCGGTGCATGACGAGGAGATCCAGTCGGTCTCCTTCTCCACCGACAAGCCGCTGGACCCGGACAAATTCTTCCCCTGGGTGCAGAACATCGTGCAGGTGGAGGGGCCGAACATCCTGCGCTCGAAGGGCATCCTGTCGTTCAAGGACGACCCGGACCGCTTCGTGTTCCAGGGCGTCCACAAGATCCTCGACGGGGACCACCAGCGCCCGTGGAAGGCCGACGAGAAGCGGCTGAGCCGCATCGTCTTCATCGGCCGCCAGTTGAAGCGGGATTTGCTCGAAGAGGGCTTCCTCGCCTGCGTGGCGTGAAGGCAGGCTGAGCGAGGGCGCTGTCGTCCCCACGCCGCCCTCCCTGTCCCAACCGTCGCCCTCCGGCTCGACCGGAGGGCCTATCCATCCGCTGGGGCAAATCCCGGGATGGGTGCTCCGGTCGAGCCGGAGCACGACGGCGGAATTGCTGCTCCGGCGCGCCTCAGGCCAACAGCCCACGCACCAGCAGGTCGTGATACTCCAGCGCGACCTCTTCCGCCGACTTGTCGCCGCCGGGCTTGAACCAGCGCACCATCCAGCTCAAGAGCGAGAGCACCGCGCGCCCGGTCATGGCCGCGCCGACCTCCCGGAACGAACCGTCTGCGACGCCATCGGCAATGATCCGGCGCAAGAGGCCCTCATGGGCGTCGCGCAGGGCGAGGGCATCGTCCTTCAGCCCGGTATTGGCCATGCCGGAGAAGCCCACGAGCATGGTGACGAAGCAATCGTAATTGTCGGCAAGGAAGCGGGCGTGGGCGACCATGAACTGCTTCAGCTGCTCGGCCGGCGGGTCCTCCCGCCGCACCGCCGCGGATGACGCGTCATTGAGGCCGGAGAGCGTGAAGATGATGATGGCGTCATAGATCTCCTGCTTCGAGGAGAAGTAGTTGTAGATGGCGCCCTTGGAATAATTGAGTGACCGCGCGACCTCGCTGAGCGACGACTCCACATAGCCCTTCTGCGCGAACATCTGCGCCGCCTGCCGCAGGATTTCCGCGCGCGGGTCGCTCATCATGGGCGGACGGCCGAGGCGCGTGCCATCGCCCTCCGCCGCGACGCGCAGAGCCGCCGATTTCGGCGGACGGCCACGCCGCCGGGCGGGGGCCGGGCGGGCCGGCGCATCCTGTTCGTGGTCGCCTCGATCCTGCAGCGTCGTGCTCCTTGACGATTGGCTTTTATTTATATACCGACTGGTAGGAATGTAAATGCCCGCCGCCACCCGGCGGGCCAGCGAGCGAGAGAGCGGGAGACGCACCATGGCCGCATCCGGTAAGCCGACCTTCGACTGGGCCGACCCCTTCGACCTCAACAGCCAGCTCACCGAGGACGAGCGGCTGGTGCGCGACACCGCCCGCGACTATGCGCAGGAAAAGCTCCTGCCGCGCGTGACCTCCGCCTATCTCGACGAGCGGTTCGACCGCGAGATCATGAACGAGATGGGCGAGCTCGGCCTGCTCGGCCCCACCATCCCGGCGGAATACGGCGGCGCCGGCCTCGGCTATGTGGCCTATGGCCTCGCGGCCCGCGAGGTGGAGCGGGTGGATAGTGGCTACCGCTCGGCCATGAGCGTGCAGTCCTCCCTCGTCATGCACCCCATCTACGCCTACGGTACGGAAGAGCAGCGCAAGAAATACCTGCCCAAGCTCGCCACCGGCGAGTGGGTGGGCTGCTTTGGCCTGACCGAGCCTGATGCCGGCTCCGATCCCGCCGGCATGCGCACCCGCGCCGAGAAGATCGACGGCGGCTATCGCCTCAACGGCGCGAAGATGTGGATCACCAATTCGCCCATCGCCGACCTCGCGGTGGTGTGGGCGAAGTCCGCGGCGCACGACAATGCCATCAAGGGCTTCGTCGTGGAGCGCGGCATGAAGGGCTTCTCCACCCCCAAGATCGAGGGCAAGCTCTCGCTGCGCGCCTCCATCACCGGTGAGGTGGTGCTGGAGGACGTGGAGATCCCGGAGGCAAACCTCCTGCCCAACGCCGCCGGCCTGCCCGGCCCCTTCGGCTGCCTCAACCGCGCCCGCTACGGCATCGGCTGGGGCGCCATGGGCGCGGCGGAGGCCTGTTATGCGGCTGCCCGCCAGTACACGCTGGACCGCAAGCAGTTCGGCAAGCCCCTCGCCGCCACCCAGCTGGTGCAGAAGAAGCTGGCAGACATGGCGACCGAGATCGCGCTGGGCCTCCAGCTCGCGCTGCGCGCCGGGCGGATGTTCGATGAGGGCACGCTGCCCATCGAGGCCATCTCCTTCCTCAAGCGCAACAATTGCGGCAAGGCGCTGGATATCGCGCGGGTCGCCCGCGACATGCACGGCGGCAACGGCATCTCCGCCGAATTCCACGTCATCCGCCACGCGGCGAACCTCGAGACGGTGAATACCTACGAGGGCACCCACGACATCCACGCGCTGATCCTCGGCCGCGCGATCACCGGGATCCAGGCGTTCTTTTGATTGTCTCCCTCTCCCCTTGCGGGAGAGGGTGGATCGCGGCAAAGCCGCGAGACGGGTGAGGGGATGGCGCCATCTGGACTGGCGCTTGTTGGCCGAGACGCCTTCACCCCTCACCCCCGGCCCCTCTCCCGCCCAAACTTGGCTGATGCCGAGTTTG
>JAEWBL010000532.1 GCA_023391175.1 Pseudomonadota bacterium | reverse complement strand
CGGTGGAGCGTGCGCTCGGCCAGCGCCTCCACCTCGGCCGGCGGAGCGATGAGATCGACCGCGCCGATCCCGTACGCCCGCTCGGCGGGAAGGCGATCAGCGGTGAAGAACAATTGCCGCGCCCCCTGGCTGCCGAAAGCGCGCAACACCCGTCCGAGGCCGCGCGGATCGTAGCCGAGGCCGAGGCGCGCGGCGGGAATCGCGAAGAAGGCATCATCGGCGGCGATGCGCATGTCGCAGCTCGCCGCCAGAGCCGCCCCCGCGCCCACGCAGGCCCCGCGGATGAGGGCGACGGACGGGAAGGCAAGGTTTTCGATGGCGGAGCAGGCCTGCTCAACCAGATCGTCATAGCTCTGCGCGCCGGAGGCGTCCGAGCGGGCGCTGTCGAAATCGGAGATGTCCGCACCACCGGAGAAGGCGAGATCGCCGGCCCCCTTGAGCACGGCGACGCGGATGTCGGGGCGTCGGCCGGCCTCCTGGGCGAAGGCGGAGAGCGCACGCCACATGGTGCTGGAGATGGCGTTGCGGCGCTCCGGATTGGTCAGCGCGAGGCGTGCGATGCCGCCCTCGACGGTGATGGCAATGCTACCGGCCAAGGTCGTCTCCCTGCTCCCGCCGACGCTCCTTCCGGGGCGCGGCTCCTCACCTTCCGGCGATCGCCGGTGGATGAGACGTTCCTAGAGCACGGGTCGATCAGATTGCAACGTCGTCGGGCTGGGCGCGATCCGGGGAGGGGACCGCCGCAGCGTTGGCGGGATGCGCTGAACGGTAAGGGGTTCCGGGGCGGCGCGCTGGGCGCCACCCCGTCCCCTACGGGCGCCGGTCAGGGCTTGGCACCCGAAGGAGGCCCTCCGGGCTGCGCGCAGGAACCGCAAATGCCCTTTGGAAGGTAATATATTAATTCAATCGACCCTTGCCTCTGTGTGGACGCGGATCAAAGCAGATTCAAGGAAAAAATGTCCGAATAGTCGTGATTTTTGACGTTGGTACTCGCATCCGTCTGTTGATCTTGATGCGGGTTGCATCCCGAAGCGCATCAGACGCCCTCTCTGCACATCTCATTCCTTGCGGAACAATATGTTGGCGATGAAGCCGACAATCAGACTGCCTAGGGCAACGGCCAGTCCATATAGCAACGCATCGTTGAGGGCGAACTCTGCTACGCGTTGCTCGAAGCCGATCTTCCGCACGTCGAAGCTGGCCTGTTCCGTAGCGGAAATCAGCCCGTTACGGACGAGCTTGACCTCGATCTGGTACTGCCCGATGGGCGCTGCGCCCGGAATGCGGACCTCGGCGCGGAACACGCGCGGGGCGAGGAAGGTGACGCCTGCGGGCCTCTCCTCATAAAGCCCCTGCGCCGATTGCAGCCGGAGAAAGGCGGCGCGGAACGGGTCGGTGGGCACCACGTCGGCAAAATCACCGCCCACCCGCTGGACGAAGATGTTGCGGGCAAGGCCGATCTGTTCTCGCCGCAGGGTGGCGAGGCTCGCCATCTCATCGGTGGGCCGGTTGGACAGGACGGCGAGGAAGGCCGGCACGCCGATGAAGGTCCGGCTGTCCGTATTGATCCACAGGCCGAGCACCTGGGCCTTTCTCCAGGTGGTGAAATCCTCCCGCGGACCGCGCACGGTCACGACCACGTCCGGCGTGTCGTCGATCGGTGCCCCATCGGTGGCCTCGGCCACGCCGAACACCACAAGCTCGGCGCCGGTGAAGCTGGAGGAGATGCTCACCTCCTGCTGCGAGACCGACAACACCAGCCGGTCGGCGCGGGCCGGAGCGGCGGTGAGGCTCGCCAGCAGCGCAAGCGTAAGGATGACGAGCCGAGAGAGCGGAGAGGGTCGCGCTCCGGCCCGGGGGCGGACGGTGCTCATCGCACCGTCTCCACCATGGTGACAGCGAATGTATCGCCCGGCGCCGTCACCAGCTCGGCACCGACCCGCACGGCTACCGACAGCACCAGCAGGCCGAGGAGGAGCCGCAGGTTTTCCGCCTTCAGCGTCTGCCCCGTTCGGGCGCCGAACTGGGCGCCGACGGTGCCGCCGATCATCATCACCAGCGCCAGCACGGCATCCACGGTGCCGTTGGCCACGGCGTGCAGCACGGTTGCGGCCGCCATGGTGACGAGGGTGAGCACCAGCGATGTGCCGACCGAGGTCTGGGTCGGCACCCTGAGCAGATAGATCAGCGCCGGCACGAGGATGAAGCCGCCGCCGACGCCCAGCACCGCGCCGAGCAGGCCGATGACATAGCCGATGGCGATGACCGGCAGGGCCGAGATGTAGATGCGCGAGCGGCGGAAGCGCATCTTCAGCGGCAGCCGCATGAAGAGGGGCCGGGTGCCGGGACGGCGTACCGGGCGGGGGGCGCCGGAGCGTTCCCGCAGGATGGCCCGCACGCTCTCCACCAGCATCAGGGAGCCGATGGCGCCGAGCAGCAGCATGTAAGAGAGGCGGATGGCGAGATCCACCTGCCCAATGGAGCGCAGCCAGAGGAAGAGCAGGACGCCGGACAGGGTGCCGACCAGGCCGCCGGAGAGCAGCACCCACGCGAGCGTCCCATCCACCATGCCCTTGCGCCAATAGGACAGGGCACCGGACAGGGAGGAGGCCGCCATGTAGGGCGAGACGCTGGCCACGGCGACCGCCGGGGGGACGCCGGTGAAGATGAGCAGCGGCGTCATCAGGAAGCCGCCGCCCACGACGAACATGCCGGAGATGAAGCCCACCGCAAGGCCCATCGCGAGGATCGTGAAGACGGCGACGGGCAGCTCGGCGATGGGCAGGTAGATCGTCACGGGCCGGCTTTCGGTACGTGGGGATGGGCGAGCCTATAGCGGTTCGTACCCGAAGGCGAAAGCTGTAGCTATCCCATCGACTTAGAGGCATCGGCCGGACGACGCGCGTCGGCGGCGAGGGCAAGCAGGATGTGGGACATGCCTTGCCCCATCCGCAGGCGCGAGACTCCGGCCGGCCGGCCCTCGCGCCGCGGCAGGTGGACGAACAGCACCGGCCGCGGGCGTCCGCGCTGCCGCGTCGCC
>JAEWBL010000489.1 GCA_023391175.1 Pseudomonadota bacterium | reverse complement strand
CGTCGGGGAGCGTGCGGTTGAGATCGCCCACCGCCTCCTCCACCGCGCGCGTGAGGGCGAGGGTGTCGGCCTCCGGCTGTTTCTCCACCGAGAGGATCACGGCCGGCCGCCCCATGTAGCCGGAATCGCCGCGCTTCAGCCGCGCGGCGTAGTCCACCTGCGCGATCTGGTGGAGGAAGACGTTGCCGCCCGCGGGGCGGGGCAGCACGAGGGTTTTCAGGTCATCGAGGCTGAGCGTGCGGGCGATGTTCCGGATCAGGAACTCACGCCCGCTCTGGTCGGCGAAGCCGCCGCCCGAATTGGTGCCGAACTGCTGGAGCGCCTTGTCCAGCGCATCGAGCGTGATGCCATTCGCCCGCATGGCGGCGAGGTCCGGCGACACCCGGAACTGCCGCACGTCGCCGCCCATGGGAATGACCTGGGCGATGCCGGGAAGGGCGAGGAGCCGGGGCCTGATGACGAAATCCGCCGCCTCGCGCACCGCCATGGGTGAGGCCGTGTCGCTGGTCACGGCGAACATCAGGATCTGCCCCATGATGGAACTGATCGGCCCCATCTGCGGCGAGACGTTCGCCGGCAGGCGGTCCCGCACCAGCGCAAGGCGTTCGGCGATCTGCTGGCGGTCGCGGAAGATATCGGTCCCGAAGTCGAATTCCACATAGAGGATGGAGAGGCCGACGCCCGACACCGACCGCAGGCGGATGAGGCCCGGCAGCCCGTTCATCGCCGTTTCAAGCGGGAGGGTGACGAGTTGTTCGACTTCGGCCGGGGCGAGGCCCTCCGCCTCGGTCATGATGGTCACGGTGGGACGATTGAGGTCCGGCAGCACGTCCACCGGCAGGCGGGTCACCGCATAGGCACCGGTGACCACCAGCACGGCCGCGAGCGCCAGCACCAGCAGGCGGTTGCGCAGGGACTGGGTGACGAGGACGGTGAACATCGGCCGGCCTCAGCGGATCTGGTCGATAAGCTCGGCGCCCTCGGTCACGACGCGCTGGCCGGGGGAGAGACCCGCCACCACCAGCACGCGGGCGGCGTCGAGGGGCTCCGTCCTCACGTCGCGCGGCGTGAAGCGCTCCGCGCTGACGTGCGCATAGACCACGGACTGGCCGTTCGCCCCGCGCACCACCGCCGAGCGGGGGATCGCGATGCCAATGCGCGGGGCGCCGGCCTCGGCGAATACCGTCAGGAACTGGCCTGGGCGCAGCTCCGCGGTATCCGAGGCGACCGAGAAAAGGAGGGGGAGCGCCTGGGCGCGGTCGGATATGCCCGCCCCCAGAAAAGTGAGGGCCACCGTGCGCCCGTTCGGAAGGCGGCCGGTGGCGCCGGATCGTCCCGCATCCGGCGAGAAGCCGAGCGCCTCCACCCAGAGCCGGGAGGGATCGACGATGCGGAACACAACCGTGTTCGGGTCCGCCATCTGCCCCGCCACGGCGTCGGCGGAGGCGATGATCCCGGCCACCGGCGCGCGGAGGGCCTCCGGCTCGCGCTGCACCCGCTCCAGCTTGGCCCGGCGGGTCTTGAGGCCGTTCAGCTCTATCTCCGCCTCCTCCACCTCGCGGCGTGTGACCGCGTTGGGAATCGCCGAGAGCCGCTCGTAGCGGCGCTTCACGAGGGCGATCTGCTGATCCAGTTCGTAGCCCTGCTGCTCCAGGTCCTTGAGATCGGAGGCGCCGATGGGCGGATGCACGAAAGCGAGGATTTCGCCCGCCGCGACCCGCGTGCCGAGCGGTTTGAAGCCGCCCTCCGGCGGCGCGAGGCGTCCGCCCACGGCGGTCTGGACCAGGCCGCTCGCATTGGCGTCCGGCACCACGCGGCCGGGCAACTCGACCGTTGGGGAGAGGTTGCTCTCCGCTGAGACCACCGTTCGGACCCCCAGAATGCGCTGCGTCGGCTTGGGTACGATGACGGATCCGTCGGGCAGGCGCTGGGCGCTGTCCCGCGGGCTCGTCTTCGGCGCCTCTTTTGCTCGGGCTCCCGATGGCGCCACGGAAAGCACGATGCCCAATACGGTAAGGACGAGAAGGGTGGGTGTGCGCCGTCGCGATACCACGAACGCTCCGGCGAGGAAGCCGATGACAAGTCCGGCGCCCAGGCCCATGAGTGCCCCGGTCGGCAGCCCGCCGAGCTGCGCCAAGGTCGCAGGAGGGGCCGTCCTGGCGTCGGAGAGACCAGTCGGGTGCGGGACAGTCAGCGTGGCAGCGAGCACGTCCACCGTGTCGCCGGCTGTGATGGTGAAGGCGAGATCATGCGCGCCCGGCGTCGCGACGAAAGGCGCGGGCAGAACATATGTGCCTGGCCCCGCGGGCTTCGCGGCGTGGGAGCCTTCCGGCGTTTCCACCTCGACGGTGGCGTTATCCACAGGGGCGTTGTCGGCGAAGCGGTCGAGATGGATGGTGAGGGCGCCGTCGCGCAGGACGGCCACCAGTTCGAAATCTACGGAGGCCGCTTCGGCGCGGGGGGCCAGGGTGGTGACCTGCGGCGGCGGTTCGCCATGGTCATGACCTTCGTGCGCAAAGGCGCCGGCCGAAAAAAGCAAGGCGCCGAAAAGGCCGCACAGCCCAAGACCCAATCCGTGCAGCACGTGGCGCGACATGCCTCTCCCCGTCGGTTTGCGACTCCGGTACGGGAGGCTGATAGCGCGCGAGGCGTCACGCCGCGTTTCGCTTCTGTATCAGTTTGTTTCAAGCTGGACCTTGGGCAGGCGGACCGAGGCGAGGAGCCCGCCATCGGGCGCGTTGGCCAGGGTCAGCGTACCGCCATGCGCCTCGGCCACCGTGCGCGCGATGGTGAGGCCGAGCCCCACCCCTCCCGTCGATCGGCTCCGCGAGCCTTCCAGCCGCACGAAGGGCTCCAGCACGGCGGCCAGCTGATCCTCCGGGATGCCCGGACCGTGGTCGCGCACCGTCACCACCGCCTCAGCACCCGCATCGGTGAGGGACACAGACGCGGCGCCGCCATAGGTGACGGCATTCTCGATCAGGTTGGAGACCATCCGCTTCAGGCTGACGAGACGCCCCGCGATCACGAGGCTCGGCGGCGCAGAGAGGTCGGCGGGACGTCCGCGATCCCGCACATCGTCCACGATGGTCTCCACCAGAGCCACGAGATCGAGCGGCCGCAGGGGCTCTTCGCTCGCTTCTCCACGCAGGTAGGAGAG
>JAEWBL010000485.1 GCA_023391175.1 Pseudomonadota bacterium | reverse complement strand
GTCCAAAACGTTTCGCGCCGCAATGCAACAACAATTGAGCGCGCTGGTCCAATTAAGCTTTTGTCACGCCATTCCGCTATGGAAGCCATGCCAATGACGCATTCGTGAATGGCCAAGGCCGCGCTTGACTGCCGCGCCAACTTGACCTTGGGTCAGGACTTGCGAACGAGTCCGGCCAGATGCTCAAGCGCCCGGTCGATGGTCCCGTCATGCTTGGCGAAGCAGAAGCGCACCACACTCTTCACCGCATCCTGCGCATAGAAGGCCGACACTGGGATGGCCGCCACCTTCCGCGTCTTCACGAGATCGAGGCAGAAGGCCTCGTCGTCGAAGGCGTTGGCGTGGGCGGCGAGGTCGATGGAGAGGAAATAGGTCCCGCGCGAGGGCAGCACCTCGAAGCCCAGCCCCTTCAGCCCCGCCGCGAGGCGGTCGCGGGAGCGCTGGAGGCCGGCGCGCATGGTGGTGAAATAATCGTCCGGCTTGCCGAGTCCGTAGGCCACCGCCGCCTGCAGGTTCGGCGGCGTCGTGAAGGTGAGGAACTGGTGTGCCTTGGACAGCACCTTCATCAAATGCGGCGCGGCGAAGACGAGGCCCACCTTCCAGCCGGTCATGCCGAAGATCTTGCCGGCGGAGGAGATCTTCACCGTGCGGTCGCGCATCCCCGGCAAAGCCATCAGCGGCTCGAACGTGAGCCCGTCGAACACCACGTGCTCCCACACCTCGTCACACACCGCATAGGCGTTGAAGCGCACGCAATAGTCGGCAAGGAGCTGCATCTGGGCGCGGTCGTAGACGACGCCGGTGGGGTTCTGTGGATTGTTGAACAGCACGAGCTTGGTGCGCTCGGAGAACACCTGGTCGAGCTTTTCCGACGTCATGGCCCAGGAGGGCGGCTCCAGCCGCACGAGGCGGGCAATGCCCCCTGCCCTCTGCACCAGCGGCAAATAGGCGTCGTAGAGCGGCTGGAACAGCACCACCTCGTCGCCTGGCTCGATCAGCGAGAACAGCGCGCCGGCCAACGCCTCGGTGGCACCGGAGGTCACCATGATCTCGGCGTCGGGATCGAGCTCCAGCCCCTGCCAGTGGCGATAATGCGTGGCCGCCGCACGGCGCAGTTCGGGAAGGCCCATCATGGGCGGATACTGGTTCCAGCCGTCGACCACGGCCCGCGCCGCCGCCTCGCGCACATCCAGCGGACCCGGATCGTCCGGAAAGCCCTGGCCGAGGTTCACCGCCTCATGGGTGCGGGCAAGCGCCGACATCACCTCGAAGATGGTGGTGGGCAGCCCGGCATAGATGGGATTGAGCGGGCGCGGCGTAAAATGCGGATCGGACATGGGAAATTCGCGATGGAAAGGGCGACAAGGGGTCTGGCCCGCGCCCTTTAGACCCTTCAGGCCCCTTCGGAAAGCCCGGTCGACACCGCCGCATCCCCCGGCATCAGCGGCTTGAGCGCCGCCAGCAACGCCTCCGGCGTCACTTGCCCCATAGGCATCAGCACCTTGGCGGCCTCGGTGCGGCGGCCGGGGCGCATCACCAGCACCACCGTCTCGGCCCCGCCGCAGGCCGGGTCGCCGCACGATATCTCGGAGACGGAGACGGTCGCCGCCTCCTCCAGCGACAGGGTGGTGCGCACCAGATCGGCGAGGGCACGCGAGGCGTCGAGGCCGGCTCCCGCCTCGCCGCGGCGGCGCATGAACAGTCGCATCCAGTGGATCTCCTCGTACCGACGACGCAACCCAGGCCCTGTTTGGCGTGCGCTCGCGGCATGAACATGACGGCGGCGCCCCCGCCTATTCGTCGTCGTCATCCTGCTCGGGCGGAAAGCCGAGCAGGCGGCGGGCGCGGGCGATAGAGCGCTTGAGGCGGCCGGCCTGAAGCCGCAGCACCACATAGCTCACCCGCCCGTCCGTCACGGCGCGCACCTCGATCACCGCATGGCCATAGGCGATGCGCATGCCGGGCGCGGGCTTGTCGTCGGAGCGGTCGGCGAAGGCGTCGGCGATGGTGAGGCCGAGTTCGGCGTCCGGCACGGCGAGGCCATAGAAGCTGGCGAGATCGCCGAGCCGCACCTCGCCGACGAAGGGGAAGGCGGCGCTGTCGTCTAGGGGGGTCGCCTCCTCAGGCCGGAACATGCGGTCGAGCTGGTGGACGCGCTTGGGCGGCGCGAGGAGGTAGCCGTAGTCCCCGGCCTTGAGCGTGCCGGCCGCCTCCGGCGTCAGCGTCTCGTTGGCCCGCACCACCATGACGAGGCGCGCCCAGGGGGGCAATTGCGCCTGCCCCACCACCGGCGTACCCGCCATGACAGGATAGGCCACCAGCTCCATCTCGGTCTGTCCCGGCAGGTCGATCTCGAAGCGCCGCACGCCGGGATCGGGATCGGACAGGGCCACATCCAGCCGCCGCGCCGCATAGCCCATGGTCCATCCGTGCAGGATCAGGGAGACGACGACCACCGCGAAGGCGACGTTGAAATACACCTCGGCCATGGGCAGGTGCGCCAGCATGGGA
>JAEWBL010000432.1 GCA_023391175.1 Pseudomonadota bacterium | reverse complement strand
GCCGGTGTGCCGGCGGATCTCCGCCATGCTGGCCCCCTCCAGATAAAGCCGCCGCGCCAGCGCCCCCCGCGCGGGACGCGCGGACGGCACGGCGCTGCCGTGAGGCTGATCCATGGGCGGACCTCTGGGATGAGGAGGGATGGGTGGAGAGGGGCGGGGCGCCAGACCGGCGGAGAGGGCACGCCCCGCTCACGCACCGCCGTCGCCCTCGTTCCCCGGACAAGCGACGGCGCAGCCGGAGCGCTGATCCGGGGGCCAGCGCAAAGGTTCCGCGCAGCGGGCAATGCCCCAGAGCGCGGGATGAGGAAGCGCCTGCGGCGGACTTGTGCGCTGGGCCCCGGCTCGCATTCCGCTGCGCTGCATGCGTCCGGGGCGCGAGGATGACTCGTCGCCCCGGCCTCGTCCGTCAGGCACACGTCTCGAACATGGGGAAAAGATACCCAAGGAGCGTCACGCTGTCAAGGACTAAATTCCTGATCAGGGCCTGGAGATTGCAGAGGTCAATTGCGATCGCGGCTCAAGGGTTTAAGATTGAAAGCGCTTTAGCTTTATAAACTTACCGAGTCATCAGCCGATGATCGACTGGACAAGAAGGAGCAGACCTAAGAAAATCGAATTGCGGCGTTTCAGAATCGGCTTTGGAAACAACCTAACCCCAGCAACCCCACAACAAATATGCTCTAGTCGTCAGAGGACGCGATGAATGAATTCAGAAATCTAGACCCCCATATGCGCAGCTTAGCACTCGTAGGAGGCTTTCTGCAACGCTGGGCACTCGTTGAAAGCAGTCTAAATCGTATACTCATAAAATCAATTGGACTAGATGATATTACGGGACTAATTGTTGTAAAAAATATTCAACTCCGTGATAAACTAAAAATAATTAATAGCTCCATTCGACTATCATTTATGACAGAAGATGATCTAATTATATATAAAAAATTGATCAAGAATATTAATGATTATTCTGCCAAACGTAATATAATTGCACATGAACTATTTCTTAGCAACGACGACGAAAATGTCGAATTTTTAATTACAAAAGCCAATGATGGCCTCAATTTTCCAAAAGAAATATGGTCGATAGATACTTTTTCATCTCATTTTAATACAATGGATATATTCGTAACTCAACTTGATATTCTACTATCTAAAATAAGTCAAGCAATGTTAAAAAAAGCTTTGATGAGCAATCAAGCCCGAGAGTCTATAGAAGGACTAGGGTCTTTAGGCCTACTGAGCGACTTATTCCGCGATCCTCAGGACCAACCCTGATTACGGCCAAGCGCCTACCACGGCTTCAGATAGTTACCCGCTTCACCCCACCCTCACCCGGTCCCGCCCATCCATCTTCGCCTGATACAGCGCCCGGTCGGCGCGGCCGTAGGCGTCGGAGAAGGTGTCGCCGGGGGGTGTGAAGGTGAGGCCGGCGGAGAAGGTATAGGTGAAGTCCGGCAGCTCGGGGAGCGGGCGGGAGGCGCGGACGCGGGCGAGGAGGTCGGCGACACGGCGCTCGGCGTCCACAAGGTCGGTCCGCGGCAGCACCAGCACGAATTCCTCGCCGCCCACCCGGCCGAAGCAGTCGGAGCGGCGGATGGCGCCGGCCATCAGGGCGCAGAAGGCGCGCAGCAGCACGTCGCCCGTCTGGTGGCCGAAGCGGTCGTTCACCTGCTTGAAATTGTCGATATCGATGACGCACAGGGTGCCGCCGGGGCCTTGCGGCGCCATCATCTCGTTGGCGCGGTGGATGGCGAAGCGGCGGTTGGCGACGCCTGTCAGCTCGTCGGTGTGGGCGGCACGCAATGCGTGGTCGCGGGCCTGCCGGATGTGACGCGTGTCGACACGGAAGGAGGTGACGTCCACCCCGACCGTGAGCATCCAGCCGTCCGCGTCCATGGTCTCGTTCACCAGCAGCCAGCGCCCGTCCTTCAGATCGCTTTCGAAGCTGCGGAAGCGCACCTTGCCCCGCCGCGACTTGGCGGAGGCGAGCCAGGTCTCGAAGTCGTCCGCCTTGATGATGATGCCATGCCCCGCCGCATGGCTGCGCCGGACCAGTTCCTCCCAGGTGGGGAACTCGCCCTCCTGAAGGCCGAAGGTGGCGCGGCAGGCGGGGTTCGCATAGCGCAGCCGGTCGTCGGGATCGTAGAGACCGACGAGCAGCGGCGTCGCCTCATAGAGGGCGCGGATGCGGGCGATGATGTCCAGCGCGCCGTCTTCGGCGCCCAGGCTTCCGAAGTCACGGATATTGAACATGGCTAGGCCGAGCATAGCGCAAGCACGGCCACGGTGGACGATGGATTTGCCCTGTTTGCCCCCTGCTTTCGGGTGAGGCGGGGGCGCCCTCCGGCCGCCGCGACCTACCTCGGAACCGCCTACCCGCGGGCCGCCATCGCCGCGGGTGGCGCCTCGCCGTCCATCATGATGCGGTTTCGGCCGGCCATCTTGGCCATGTAGAGCGCGCGGTCGGCGCGGCCATAGAGATCGGTGAAGGTGGTGCCCGGCCCGCCCGTGGCGACGCCAGCGGAGAAGGTATAGGCGAAATCCGGCCATTGCGGCAGCGGTCGCGACTGGCGCACCACGGACAGCATCCGCTCGACGATGAGCACCGCCTCCGCCGCAGAGGTCTGCGGCAGCACCAGCACGAACTCCTCGCCGCCGATGCGGCCGAAGCAATCCTTGCGGCGGATGAGGCCGTTGATGCGGGCGGCGAAGTCGCGGAGCACCGCATCGCCCGCGAGGTGGCCGACGAGGTCGTTGATGTATTTGAAATTGTCGAGGTCCAGCACGCACAGCGCCCCGCCCAGGGCACCGGGGGCGAGCATGTCGTCCACCCGCGCGGTGATGAAGCGGCGGTTGGCGATGCCGGTGAGGTCGTCGGTCTGCGCCTCCTTGATGGCGCGGTCGCGGGCCTGGCGCACGTCCCGCCCGTCGGCCTTCAGGGCCGTGATGTCGCTGGCGATGCAGAGCATCCAGCCCGAGGCCGAGACGCTCTCGGTCATCAGCAGCCAGCGTCCGTCGTAGAGGTCGGTCTCGAAGGCGCGGTAGGGCACCTTGCCGCGGCGGGAGAGGGTGGAGACCAGCCAGGCGTCGAAATCCGGGGCGGTGATGACCGTGCCCCGCCGCTCGGCATGGTTGCGGCGCATGATCTCCGCCCAGGTCAACTCCTCGCCCGACGCGAGGCCGAAGGCGGCCCGGAAGGCGGCATTCGCATAGCGCAGCCGGTCGAAGGAATCATAAGCCGCCACAAGCACCTGCGTGCTGTCGTAGAGAGCGGCGAGATGGTCGGGGACAAGGTTCATTCCAAGGCCATTATACGTCATGCTTGGCCAATTGGGCCACGCACCGAACGCGCTTGCGCTGCGTGCTGCTGTCTCATGCCGCCGGTGGAGCGGCGCGCGCCATGGAAAGCGGCTTCGCGCTGCGGTATGGAGAGGGGTGGCGCGCTGGCGCGCCGCTCTGGAGGGTGCGTTCCCATGTTTCCGCCCGGCTTCCCGTCCGGCCTGCCGCTGCTGGTGCCGCTGATGCTGGCCGCCTGCCTGATGGTGCCGGCCCACGCGCTGGAAGCCCAGTGGCCGGATACCGCTTCCGCCCGCCAGCAGGCGCAGGAGCTGGTGGAGGCGCTGAACGCCGACCTCCTCGCCCATCCGAGCGCCACCGCCACCCTGGAGCGCTGGTGCGCCACACGGGGCATCTCCGATCCATCCAAGGTGGTGGCCGAGCGGGTCTACGAGCGGGAGGGCGCCGCCCCCCCGGAGGTGCGCGCGCTGCTCGGTGCCGGACCCGACACGCCGGTGCGGCATCGCCGGGTGCGCCTCGTGTGCGGACCCACAGTTTTGTCGGAGGCGGATAACTTTTATCTGCCGGAAAAGCTGACACCGGACATGAACCAGGTGCTGGACACCACCGATACCCCATTCGGCAAGGTGGTGAAACCGCTCGATTTCCGGCGGAAAACCCTCGATTCCACAGTGCTGTGGATGCCGGCCGACGAGACCGGTTTCAAGCCCGCCCCCGGCGCCGCGCTGCCCCTGCCCGCCTTCGTGCTGAGCCACCGGGCGGTGCTGACCCTGCCCAACGGCACCCCCTTCAGCGCCCTGATCGAGCGCTATACCGCGGGCATCCTGGGTCCCCCGCCATCGCGCTGAATCCGGCCGGCAAGAGCCTTTGACAAAGGCATTCCCCCTCCCGCGCGGAGAGGGGGAAGTGCGTTTGCTTACAAAGGCTTGTCAGTCCGTCTGCGCCTCGGCCACGGCCACGGCGGTCATGTTGACGACACCGCGGGTCGTCACCGACGGGCCGAGGATGTGGGCCGGCTTGGCGGTGCCCATGAGGATGGGCCCGACGGGGAGGGCATCGCCCAGCACCTTGATCATGTTGAAGGCGATATCGGCCGCGTCGAGGTCCGGCATCACCAGCACGTTGGCCACTCCGGAGAGGCTGGAGTGGGGGAAGGACTTCTTGCGCACATCTTCCATAAGTGCAGCATCCGCCTGCATTTCTCCGTCCACCTGCAGGTGCGGGTCGCGCTCGCGGATGATGGAGAGTGCGGAGCGGACGCGCTTGGCCGAGAGCGTCTCGTGGCTGCCGAAATTGGAGTGCGACAGCAGCGCCACCCGCGGCTCCAGACCGAAGCGGCGGACGTGGGCGGCGGCCAGCACCGTCATCTCGGCGAGGTCGGCGGCGGTGGGCTCGGTCTGGATCTGCGTGTCGCAGATGAAGAAATTGCCCTTGGAGGTGATGAGCAGCGAGAGCGCCGCCAGTTCCTTGACGCCGGGGGCGAGACCGATGATGTCGCGCACCTGCCTGAGGTGGCGCACGAACCGGCCCTCGATGCCGCAGAGCATGGCATCCGCCTCGCCGCGATGGACGGCAAGCGCCGCGATCACCGTGGGATGGGTGCGGACCAGCGTGCGGGCGGCATCGGGCGTGACGCCGCGGCGGCCGGCCACCTCGACGTAATCGCGCACGTAGTCGCGGTAACGCGGATCGTCCTCGGGGTTGATGAGATCGAAGTCGCGGCCGGGCTGGATGGAGAGGCCGAAGCGCTTCAGGCGGGTGTCCACCACGCTCGGGCGGGCGACGATGATGGGCCGGGCGATGCCTTCCTCGACCACCGCCTGCACGGCGCGCAGCACGCGCTCATCCTCGCCCTCGGCATAGATCACCCGCTTGATGCTCTTCTTCGCCTTGGCGAAAAGCGGACGCATGATGAAGCCGGAGCGGAACACGAAGGTGTCCAGCCGGTCGATATAGGCGTCCATGTCGGTGATGGGCCGCGTCGCGACGCCGGTGTCCATGGCCGCCTTCGCCACCGCCGGTGCGATGCGCAGGATGAGGCGCGGATCGAACGGCGAGGGAATGAGCGAATCGGCGCCGAAGGAGCGGGTCTCGCCGCCGTAGGCGCGAGCCACCACGTCCGAGGGGGTCTCGCGGGCGAGGGCGGCGAGGGCTTCCACCGCGGCCATCTTCATCTCGGCGTTGATGTCGGTGGCGCCCACATCCAGCGCGCCGCGGAAGATGTAGGGGAAGCACAGGACGTTGTTGACCTGGTTCGGAAAGTCCGACCGGCCGGTGCAGATCATGGCGTCCGGCCGCGCCTCGCGGGCGGCTTCGGGCATGATCTCGGGCATGGGGTTGGCGAGGGCGAGGATGAGCGGCTTGTCCGCCATCTTCTTCACCATCTCCGGCTTCAGTACGCCGCCGGCCGAGAGGCCGAGGAAAATGTGCGCGCCTTCGATCACCTCGTCGAGGGTGCGCTTGTCGGTCTTCTGGGCGTAGATCTCCTTGTAGGGATCCATGAGGGTGTTGCGGCCGTCATAGACCACGCCCTCGATATCCGTGACCCAGATGTTCTCCTTCTTCGCGCCGATCGTGACGAGGAGGCCAAGGCAGGCGAGCGCGGCCGCGCCGGCACCCGACGTGACGATCTTGAGATCCTCGATCTTGCGATTGCCGATCTCCAG
>JAEWBL010000413.1 GCA_023391175.1 Pseudomonadota bacterium | reverse complement strand
GTAATAGACGATCTGCATGTCGAGCCCGCCATGGCTGGCGGCAGCGGCGAACATATCGGCCTGGATGTCGCACGCCAGCGACCAGGTGGGCTGGCGCGAGCCCGTCGCATCGAGCGCGAAGGACAGTCGGCCCCGGCCATCCGCCGGGCGGGCGGGGGGCATGCTGCGCGCCGCGGCGAGGAAGGCCGCTACATCTCCTGGAGCGGAAACCGGAACCGATTGCCCGGCTTTCGTTTCCGCCAGTTTCCCCTTGCTGTCGTCGCGCGTGGCCATCCGATCCTCTCTCTCCCACACATAAGCTGCATCGAACGGACCACCAAGGCCCCCTTCCGGTGCCGCCAAAGGTGGGGATTGGCTTGATGCCAGCCGGCACACGGCCTATCTGCACCCCCCAGCGGTCCGGAGCCGCATCGAGGGGATGGGACGATGGCGACTTTGCCGAAGGTTGTGGGCCGCGTGCGCGAACTGAGGTCGGCGGTGGCGGGCTTCCGGGCCGAGGGCTCGAAGGTGGCGCTGGTTCCCACCATGGGCGCCCTCCACATTGGCCACATGGCGCTGGCGCAGAAGGCGCGCGAACTCGCCGGCCGCACCGTGGTGTCGATCTTCGTGAATCCTGCCCAGTTCGCCCCGCACGAGGATTTCGACACATATCCCCGCGCGCTGGAGGCGGACCTCTACAAGCTCTCCGAGGTGGGCGTCGATCTCGTGTATGCCCCGACCGCGACTGAGATGTATCCGGCTGGCTTTGCCACCCGCATCAACGTGGGCGGCCCCTCCGAGGGGCTGGAGACGGATTTCCGCCCGCATTTCTTCGGCGGCGTGGCGACGGTGGTGGGCAAGCTCTTCATCCAGTGCGCACCGGACTACGCCATGTTCGGCGAGAAGGACTACCAGCAGCTCAAGGTGGTGACGCGGCTGTCGAAGGATCTCGATCTCGGTGTCGAGGTCGTGCCGGTGCCGACCACCCGCGAGGCGGATGGCCTCGCCCTCTCCTCCCGGAACGCCTATCTGGACGAGGACCAGCGCAAGATCGCACCGGTGATCTACGCTGCCCTCACCCGCGCGGCGGAAGCCATCCGGGCCGGAACCGAGCCGCAGGTGGCGGTGGATACGGCGGCGGGGATGATCTCTGCCCTTGGCCTCAAGGTGGACTATGTGGCCGCCCGCCACGCAGAAACCCTGGCGCCGCTCAAGGACGCCAAGGAGCCCATCCGGCTGCTGGCCGCAGCCTGGCTCGGCCAGACCCGGCTGATCGACAACATCCCGGTTTAGAAACTACACCGCGCCCATGTAGCTCGCGGCAAAGCCGATCACGACCAGTGCGATGCCGACGGACAGGATCATGAGCACGCGGCCGGAGGTCACCCCCTGCCGCGCCTGAACAGCCGGCTTCACCGGGGCACCATCCACCGTGCGACCATCGGTGCGGTGGAATTCCACGTCCTCGCGGACTTCGTTCGGGTCCTGCATTCTGGCCTCCTGACGCTTGAGTCTCGTCAGGACAACGCCGGCCCGCGCCGCAGGTTTCCCCGTGGCGGGGGTGCGTTCTAGCCGCCGGCCACCTCAAGCATGCGGGCGAACGCCTGATCGAGGTCCGCCTTGAGATCGGCGGTATCCTCGAGCCCGATGTGGATGCGAACCGCCGGGCCTTCCACCTTCCACGTCGTCGCCGTGCGGTAGTCCCTGCAGTCGAAGGGAATGGCGAGGCTCTCGTAGCCGCCCCAGGAATAGCCCATGCCGAACAGCGTCAGCGCGTCGAAAAAGGCCGCCACCGCAGCCTCGGGCACCGGCTTCAGGATGAAACTGAACAGGCCGCTGGCGCCGCAGAAGTCGCGCTTCCAGATGGCGTGGCCGGGGTCGGACGGCAGCGCAGGATGCAGCACGCGCGAGACTTCTGGCCGCGTGCCCAGCCACTCGGCCATTTCCAGACCCGCCTTCTGGTGATGGGCGAGCCGCACAGCAAGCGTGCGCAGGCCGCGGGCGGCAAGCGCGATGTCATCGGGGCCGACCGTCATGCCGAGCGCGCTGTAGGTGGCGCGCACCTTTCGGAGGGCGTCGCCGACCGCCGAGATGGTGCCGATGCTCACGTCCGCATGGCCGCAGATGTATTTGGTGCCAGACTGGATCGAGATATCCACGCCGAACGCATGGGGCTTGAAGAAGATCGGCGTCGCCCAGGTGTTGTCGATGAGCGTGGTGATGCCGCGCGCTTTCGCCACCGCGACGATGGCCGGCACGTCCTGCATCTCGAAGCTCTGGGAGCCGGGCGCCTCCAGGAAGATGGCCTTGGTGTTCGGCCGGATCAGCGCCTCGATGCCCGAACCGATCAGCGGATCGTAATAGGTGGTCTCGACACCGAGGCGGGCGAACAGCCCGTCGCAGAAATTGCGGGTCGGCCGGTACACGCTGTCCACCACGAGCACGTGGTCGCCGCTGCCGGCCACCGCCAGCAGCGCGGTCGTCACTGCCGAGAGGCCGGACGGGGTCAGCACCACGCCGTCGCCGCCTTCCAGCGCGGTGAGCGCCACTTGCAGGCTCTCGCTGGTGGGGTTGCCGTGACGGCCGTAGGTGTAGCGGGCGCGGTGGTGGATCAGATCGTCATAATTCGGGTAGAGCACCGTGGAGCCGCGCACCACCGGCGTATTCACGAACCCGTCGAAACGGCGGGGATCGCGGCCGGCGTGGACGATCTTCGTGGCCGTGCCACGGGCCTCGCCTGACGTTCCGTCTGACCCATGGTCATCCCTGCTTCCGTCCGACATGCACATCTCCTGTGGTCACGGCAGCTTGCGACCGACCGGCCGCTATTGACCGCTCCGCTGTGAGGGGTTGTGATGGGCGGGATAGACGGCCTTGATCCGTCCGTCGAGCCGTCTCGTGCCGGATCGCGGCGAAAGACGGTGGCGGCAGGGGGTCGTCGTCGCGAAAAAAGGAACCTTCCGTGAAACGCATCCTCCTCGCAGCAGCAGGACTTCTGTCGCTGGCCGGCGCCGTGCAAGCAGCGACCCTCGACGACGTGAAGGCGAGAGGCGCCCTCAACTGCGGCGTGACGCAGGGCCTGCCCGGCTTCTCCAGCCCCAACGACAAGAATGAGTGGAGCGGGCTCGACGTCGATTTCTGCCGCGCCATCGCCGCCGGCATCTTCAACGATCCCACGAAGGTGAAGTTCACCCCGCTCTCCGCCAAGGACCGCTTCACCGCGCTGACCTCCGGCGCCATCGACGTGCTGTCGCGCAACACCACCTGGACCATGTCGCGCGACACCACCCTCGGCTTCAACTTCGCCGGCGTGATGTATTATGACGGCCAGGGCTTCCTCATCCGCAAGTCGGTGGGCCTGAAGTCCGCCAAGGAGCTGCAGGAAGCCTCCATCTGCGTGCAGACCGGCACGTCGAACGAGCTGAATGTGGGCGACTACTTCCGCGCCAACAACATGAAGTATCGCGAGGTCATCGCCTTCGCGACCCTCGACGAGACCGTGAAGGCCTATGAATCCGGCCGCTGCGACGTGTTCACCTCGGACAAGTCCCAGCTCGCCGCCGTGCGCCTCAAGCTCACCAACCCCGCCGACCACGTGCTCCTGCCCGAGACCATCTCCAAGGAGCCCCTCGGCCCGCTGGTGCGCCACGGTGATGACCAGTGGTTCGACCTCGTGAAGTGGACCTACTTCGCGCTCTTGAACTCGGAAGAACTGGGCATCACCCAGAAGAACGTGGACGAGATGGTGAAGTCCGAGAACCCGGACGTGAAGCGCCTGCTCGGCACCGACGGCAAGTATGGCGAAGGCATCGGCCTCACCCCCGACTGGGTGGTGCGCATCATCAAGGCCACCGGCAATTACGGCGAGATCTACGACCGCAACGTCGGTCCCGCCACGCCGCTCGGCATCGAGCGCGGCCTGAACAACCTCTGGACCAAGGGCGGCATCCAGTACGGCCCGCCGGTGCGCTGAGCGCATCCGGGCCGCATGGCCCGCGCCTTGCTTGAGAGCAGGGCTCAAAGACGGGACGGAGGACGCGGGCATCGCGCCCTCCGCCACCAAGAACACAGGCCAAAGGCCTGAGCTTTCGGGGGTTTCATGTCTGAAGTCAGCCCTGCCGCGCCGCCGCGGCCACAGGGCCGTCGCTGGTCCTGGACGGATCCCAAGCTGCGGTCCCAGGTGATCCAGATCACCGTCGCGGTCATTCTCGTCTGGCTGCTGTGGTCGTTCTATTCCAACGCCCAGTCCAACCTGTCCCGGCTCGGCATCGCCTCAGGCTTCGGCTTCCTCGACAATCGCGCCGGCTTCGCCATCAGCCAGACGCTGATCCCCTACAACGAATCCATGTCCTATGGCCGCGCTTTCCTGGTGGGCCTGTTCAACACGCTGCTGGTGGCCTTCCTCGGCATTATCCTCGCGACCCTCATCGGCTTCCTGATGGGCGTGGCGCGGCTGTCGAAGAACGTGGTCATCAAGGCGCTGGCCTCCGCTTATGTGGAGATCACCCGCAACCTGCCGCCGCTGTTCCAGATCATGTTCTGGTACCTCGCGGTGCTCGCGGCGCTGCCCGGCCCGCGCCAGAGCTGGGGCTTCGGCCTGCAGCCGCTGCTCGGGGCCATCGGCTCGGGCCTCTCCTCCATCGGCCTCGGCTTTCTCGGCGGCCCGCTCTCTACCTATGCGGCCACCCTCGCCGCCCCCGGCGTGTTCGTGAACAACCGCGGCCTCGTGGTGCCGCGCCCCATCTTCGAGGACGGCTCCATGGCCATCCTCTATGCCCTCATCGCCGCCTTCATCTTGAGCTTCCTGCTCGGACGCTGGGCAAAGAAGCGGCGGGAGGCGACGGGACGCCCCTTCCCGGTGTTCTGGACCTCGCTGGGCCTCATCATCGTGCTGCCGCTCCTCGCCTCGGCGGCGATGGGCTTCCCGGTGAGCGTCGAGAAGCCGGAGCTGCGCGGCTTCAACTTCGCCGGCGGCCTGCGCGTCATCCCCGAATTCGTCTCGCTGCTGCTGGCGCTGTCCATCTACACCGGCGGCTTCATCGCCGAGATCGTGCGCTCGGGCATCCTCGCGGTCTCCAAGGGCCAGACCGAGGCCGCCCATTCGCTCGGCTTGCGAAACGGGCCGACGCTGCGCCTGGTGGTGATCCCACAGGCCATGCGGGTGATCGTGCCGCCGCTTACCAGCCAGTATCTGAACCTCACCAAGAACTCGTCGCTGGGCGTGGCGGTGGGCTATCCGGACCTGTTCGCCGTCTTCGCGGGCACCACGCTGAACCAGACGGGCCAGGCCATCGAGATCATCGCCATCATCATGGCGGTCTATCTCACCATCTCCATCGTCACCTCGACGATCATGGGCTGGTACAACAAGCGCGTCGCGCTGGTGGAGCGGTGACATGACGGACATCTCCGCCCCCCGCGCCTCCATCACCCCCACGACGCCCTTCGTCTCGACGGCGTTCCACGAGCCGCAGCCGGCCCCGGTCGCGCCCCGCGGCCCCATCCTGTGGGCGCGCCAGCACCTGTTCGGCTCGGTGCCGCAGGTGCTGCTGACGCTGTTCGGCGTCTGGCTGCTCTATGTCACTGTGCCGCCGCTCATCAAATTCTTCCTGATCGATGCGGTATGGACCGGCACCAACCGCGACGCCTGCCTCGCCGAGAAGCTCGGGCGGCCGGTGGGGGCCTGCTGGCCCTTCATCTGGGCCAAGCTCGACCAGCTCATCTATGGCTTCTACCCGGCCAGCGAGCGCTGGCGGGTGAATGTGGTCTACTGGCTCGGCGCCCTGCTGCTGCTGCCGCTGCTCATCCAGAGCCTGCCGTACAAGCGGCTCAACGCCATCGCCTTCTTCGGCGTCTATCCGGTGGTGGCCTTCGTGCTGCTCACCGGCGGCAACCTCGATCTCCAGCGCTTCGTGCTCGGCTGGCTCGGCGTGGATTTCTCCACCATCGGCGGCGCACAGGGCCTCAGGATCGGCTTCTGGGTGGATTACGTCCTCTCCACCGTCCTGCTGACGGCCATCGCCTACGGCATCTCCCGCTTCCTCGCGGGTCCCGAGGGCGGACGCTCGGCGGCGCAGACCACGCTCAGCATTCTCGGTGTGCTGGCGGTGGTTCTGCTGGCCGTGGACATCGACACCGGCCTGCCCCAGGTGGAAACCCGCCTGTGGGGCGGCCTGCTGGTGACGCTGGTGATCGCCGTCACCGGCATTACGGTCTCCCTGCCCTTCGGCATCCTCCTCGCCCTTGGCCGGCGCTCCAAGCTGCCGCTGGTGAAGTGGCTGTGCATCATCTTCATCGAGTTCTGGCGCGGCGTGCCGCTCATCACGGTGCTGTTCTTCGCCACCTACATGCTGCCCCTGTTCCTGCCCGGCCGCTTCACCATCGACGGGCTGCTCCGCGCGCTGGTGGGCGTCGCCCTGTTCGCCTCGGCCTATATGGCGGAGGTGGTGCGCGGCGGCCTGCAGGCGATCCCCAAGGGCCAGTATGAGGGCGCCATGGCGCTCGGCCTGCCGGGCACGCTGATGATGCGCCTCGTGGTGCTGCCGCAGGCGCTGAAGCTGGTGATCCCTGGCATCGTCAACAACTTCATCGGCCTGTTCAAGGACACGACGCTGGTGCTGATCGTCTCGATCTTCGACCTGCTCGGCTCCATGCGCGCGGCCTTCACCGACCCCAACTGGGCCTCGCCCACCACTTTGTTCACCGGCTTCGGCTTCGCCGGCATCATCTATTTCGTCTTCTGCTTCGGCATGTCCCGGTATTCGATGGCGCTGGAAAAGCGCCTCGACCGGGCCCACCGGCACTGAGA
>JAEWBL010000637.1 GCA_023391175.1 Pseudomonadota bacterium | reverse complement strand
GCGGCGCCGTCACCGTGGACAGCGCGCCCGCGGCGGGCACCCGCTTCACCGTCACGTTCCCCGCCCGCGCGCCCGAGAGCCTGAACGCAGCGACGGGGTAGGATCACGCATGGCGTCCATCCTGGTGGTCGACGACGAGCAGTCGATGCGCGAGTTCCTCGAGATCCTCCTGCGCAAGGAGGGTCACGAGGTCGTCACCGAGGCCGAGGCCACCGGCGCCATCGCGCGCGCGCAGGGCACTTCGTTCGACCTCGTCATCACCGACCTGCGGCTCGGCCGCGGCAGCGGGCTGGACGTCCTGCGGGCGGTGAAGACCGCGACGCCCACGGCGGAGGTGGTGATGATCACCGCCTTCGCGACCGCGGAGAACGCGGTGCAGGCGATGAAGCTCGGCGCGTACGACTACGTGCTGAAGCCGTTCAAGGTGGACGAGCTGAAGCTCGTCGTCGACAAGGCGCTGCAGCACCGCGCCCTCGTCGCCGAGAACCGCGTCCTCAGGCATCAGGTCGGCAACCGCCGCGTCGCCGGCGTCGAGCAGATCCTCGGCGCCTCGGCGCCGATCGAGGAGGTGCGCCGGATCGTCGAGAAGGTGGCCGGCGCCCGCACGACGGTCCTCATCACCGGCGAGAGCGGCACGGGCAAGGAGGTCGTGGCCCGCACGATCCACGCGCGCGGCGATCGCAGCGCCGAGCCGTTCGTCGCGATCAACTGCGGCGCCATCCCCGAGGGGCTCATCGAGAGCGAGTTCTTCGGCCACGAGAAGGGGTCGTTCACCGGCGCCAGCGACACGAAGCCTGGCCTGTTCGAGGTCGCCGGCTCGGGCACGCTGTTCCTCGACGAGGTCGGCGAGCTGCCGCCGCTCGTGCAGGTGAAGCTGCTCCGCGCGCTGCAGGAGCGGAAGATCCGGCGCGTCGGCGGCTCGGTCGACCACGCCATCGCTGCGCGCATCATCGCCGCGACGAACCGCGACCTGGCGGACGAGGTGAAGGCGGGTCGGTTCCGGGAGGATCTCTTCTACCGCCTGAACGTGATTCAGATCCGCATGCCCCCGCTCCGGGAGCGGCGCGAGGACATCCCGGTGTTCCTCGAGCACTTCCTGGCGCGGTTCTCCGCCGAGCTCGGGCGCGCCGCTCCGGCCATCGCCGAGGACGCCCGCCGGCTGCTCCTCGCTTATGACTACCCGGGGAACCTGCGCGAGCTGGCGAACGTCGTGGAGCGCGCGGTCACGCTCGTCGAAGGCGACCGCATCGACGCGGCGGTGCTGCCGCCGACGGTGCGCGGCGCCAACGCGGACTCGGAGGCGGCGGTGAGCCGGGTGGCCGACCTGCCGCGGGACGGGCTCGACCTGCAGGCGCACCTCGACGCGATCGAGCGGCGCATCCTGGAGCAGGCGCTGGACCGCTGCGGCGGCGTCAAGACCGAGGCCGCGCGCACGCTGAGCCTCACGTTCCGGTCGCTGCGGTACCGGCTCGCCAAGTACGGCATCGGCGGCGACTGAAACGTCGCGCAGCGGGTGCCGCCTTCCGCCTACATGCAAGGCGTTGCACATTGCGCACCGGCTTGCGCACGGAACGCGCCGCGGACGCGTGAAAACCGTCTGATTCCGCGGGACTGAGTGGCCCTGGCGGGGCCTCCTTCTTGCTTGATCCAGCCGCGTCCGAGGAGGGGTTCCATGCGCAACACGCTCGCCGCACATCGACGCACCTGGGCCGCGGTCTTCGCGGCGCTCATCGCGTCATCGCTCGCGTGGCCGCGGATCGCCGCCGCCGGCAACCGGTCGTTCTCGCCGGGCTCGATCATCATCCCGGCGCAGGTCGAGTACCAGGACGGCGACACCAACTCGGACGGCACGATCGCGGCCTACGGGCTCATCTACAGCGTCCTCGCCAAGAACAAGGCGCGCGTCGCCGCCGGCAAGCGGCCGATCACGTTCTACTGGGCGGTCGAGCCGCGGAAGCTCTCCCACCACCGCTGCTACACCCCCGACGACAAGCTGCCCGACTACAGCAAGTTCAACGACAACGACGGCTGCGACTTCGCGGTGCAGAGCGCAGGCGGCCAGCCGGTGGTGCTCGTCGCGCCCAACTTCTCCGAGGTCACGAACTTCGACGTCAACGGGCTGCGCTACTCGAACGGCGAGGTGTCGCGTCAGGGCACCTTCAAGATCGGCCCGTCCAAGAAGGTGGCGAAGTACTCCGGCGGCGCCTGGATCGTCGACGCGATGGATCGCAACGACTTCCTCGTGCTGCTCGACACCGATCCGCAGCTGGCCCACTTCCACAAGAACGGCGCCGGCAGCCACTACGTGAAGCTGCACAGCGCGCAGGCCAGCTTCGAGGCGTACATCCAGCGCGCCATCAACCAGAAGCCGCCGCTGCTCGCCATCGTCGGCAAGGGCACCGCGAACATCCTCGAGGACTACCTCAAGCAGGCCGGCCTCGACATCGTGTACGGCAACCGGATCGGCGGGACGCCGGCAGCTCACGGTGAGATGTACGACGTGCTCGACCCGCTGACGCACTTCGTCGACACGATCCAGTATCCGTGCGGCGCGCTGAACGTCCCCGCGGACGCGAACCTGCCGGCGGCGTCGTGCAGCGACCCGACCGTCCAGACCTTCTACAAGGTGCTCTGGGCGGCCGACTGGAAGATCGACTCCGCCAGCACGTATCCCGACGAGTGGAAGGGCAAGGCGAACGAGGAGAGCGCGAAGGCGAACGCGCTCGAGAACATCTCGACCTTCGTCGATCGCGGCAACGGCCTCTTCGCGGAGGACTCGTCGATCGTGACGTTCGAGGGGATCTCGGTCGGCGGGACCGCGACCTGCACGACGCTGAAGGTCTGCTCCAGCACCGCCGACCCGGCGGTGACCCAGCCGTTCACCTGCCCCGCGAACTACACGCCGTCGAAGTGCGACGGCGGCGCGGTCTGCTACTCGTGCCCGGCGGGCCAGGTGCTCGACGACTCGACGTGTCCGGGCCGGTGCGTGCCGGAGAACGCGTGCGCCGCGGGATACGAGCTGGTGAATGGTGCCTGCTACAAGTGCGACGCCGGCTACACGCTCGACAAGAACAACCCGAACGCGCTGAAGTGCGTGCCGTCCACCGGCTGCCCCGTGGGGTTCGAGGCCGTGGGCACCGGCTGCTACCGCTGTCCCGTCGTCGGTAACAAGCAGTACCTCCTCGACAAGGTCGTCGGCGACGTCATTTGCTACTACTGCGACGCCGGCGAGACCTGGGACACGAGCATCAACAAGTGTCGCAAGAACGGGAACCCGCAGAACAGCACGAAGACCGAGCCGGCGGAGGCGCCGGGGTTCCCGGCGCCGACGTCCCAGCCCGCGGCAGGCACCACGAACGCCACCCGCGCCGACCCGCTCGCCTGTCCCGCCAACTTCCAGTTGACCTGCGGCGGCGCGACCACGTCCGTCGAAGGCGGCTCCAACGAGACGCGCTTCCAGTCGGACGCCGGCGTCCGGATCAACTCCATCTCCGGCGGCTTCTCCGGCGGCGACTGCAACGACTACAAGCTCCCGTCCGGAAGCTTCTTCCGCACCGCCCCCGCCGCGGGCGGCAACGAGTGCGTCGACTACCACCCCGACGACCGCGTCCCGGCGCTGCTCTACTCGCAGAAGGGCAACTTCAACTTCACGTCGCAGACCGGCGGCAACGTCCAGGACTTCGTCGGCAGCTACAAGCGCGGGACGTGGCACATCGTGAGCAGCGCGCGCGTGGACGGCTCGGGGAACGTGATCCGGACCGGCGGCAAGGCGGGGTACGACTTCGCGACGATGCGACACAAGGACGGGGACCCGTCGAAGGGCCT
>JAEWBL010000331.1 GCA_023391175.1 Pseudomonadota bacterium | reverse complement strand
CAGGCCGTTCATGGAGAAACCGCGGACGTGCAGCATATCCTCGAACGGGATGAGGAACGGCTGATCGCGCAGTTCGGCCATTAGGTGCAGGCCCTGAGGGGTGACCCGATAGAACAGATCCCCGTCTGCCGTTTCCCATAGGGCCACCCAGTCCGCATTGATTGGGATGAGCTTCACCGGCTGGCCGCGGCCATTGCGGGCGATGACCGCATAGGCATTGCCGCGTAGGACGAGGCTGCACTGCATCTGCTCGCAGAACTCGAACCAGTTCTGCCAGTCGTTCGGGCGGTACAGCAGCTCGTAGAGGTAGTGGTCCTTCGCCTCGGTGCGGGAGCCGTCGGCATTCTTGCGCAGGATGCGGGGCGTGAGCTTCGCCACATCCTCGGCCAGCATGGTGACGCAAGACATGACCGCCGAGGCGTTGAGGGCGGTCTGCTGGTTGATCTGAATGCCGGTGACGGAAGGCACCGACAGGAAATTGTCCTGCCAGAGCAGCGCGTCGGTCGACGTGTCGTTGGACTTCGCCACCAGCGTCGGCTCGACGCGGGCGTCTTCCACGCGCACCGGGGCCGTGCTCCCGCGACCGAAGAAGCGCGAGAGCACGCCCATGTTGCGGGTTCCTTTTCAGCAAGTCAGTTGGCGATGTAGCTCAGACGCCGCGCCCAAAACGACGGCAGGCGAAGAAAACCAGGGGCAGCATGTCAGGCCGAATGGGGGGTGCGCGGCATAATGCTTAGGTCGATCTGCACCTCGGCCGAGGCAACGATCGTCACCGCCAACCGTCCATGCGGTTTTGCCGTGAACTTCTGGGCATTGTGCCAGTACCCCCATCCGGTAGCGGCGCGGCACGTTTTGCAGAGGCCCTCGACAAGCTCGGTTGGGGACCCCGCTGTTTCCGTCCAAGGCACAGCGACGATGTCGAAGTCGCGTTCAAGCGAACCATGCACCGCAAGCGCATAGCCCACTTCTCGGGCCGTCGCGCGCAACTGCGGCAGCACGCGGCGTACCATAATATCGATCTCCGCCGCCCTCGTGGCGCGGGCGAAATCCTTCGCTCCGGATGTGTAATGATCCGGGTGCCCCCAATCGCCCACGATTACGGCCTCCATGCGTAGCCGATGATCCAGCCGATGGAGACCCACACGAGTGCGAATGCTGCCCATGGAGCGCAGTCGGCAAGCGTCATTGGGTGAACCTTCCGCGCGCGGCGCAGATCAGAAGAACAGCAGCCCACGCTCCTCGGTGTAGACGGAGGCCTCGGCCGGCTCGGGATTGAGCGACATGAGCATGGCCGCATTGAACAGGGCCATGGCCACGTCGATCTTGCCGAAGCCCGATTCCTCGCGCGCCACGCGGACGGCGGTCGGCGTCTGGATGAGCTTGAGGTTGCCCACGTTCCAGCCCAGCAGCGGGCCGCCGCCGTGGGCGAAAGTGCCATCCGCCAGCTTGCGCTCGATGGCCTTGAAGGCGCTCATGAGGCCGATGCCCTGGCGCACGCCCTGCAGCATGTCCGCATCCTGCGTGATGCCGACCTGCGCCAGCGCATCCACGATGGCGCCGATGCCCATGGTATCGACGCCGACCTGGGCGAGCAGGCCGCGATCATGGATGCCGCGGATGATCTCCACCACGCGGGCGACGTCCGGCGTCCAGCCCTCCGGGGTCTTCTCCGGCGGGAGCGCATCGGCAATGAGGTCGGCGAGGTCCTCGTCGCCCTCCGACAGGTCTTCGATGTCGAGGTCGAAGTGGAAGACGGTGAGCTCGCCGGCGGCCTTGAAGGCGCGGTAATCGTTGGCGTTGGCCTTGCGGCGGCCGACGCCGATGGTGGAGAGGAGTGCGCAGCCCCATGCGAGCCAGCGCTTGGTGCCGCGCTCGCGGCCGATGACGGCGAGGCCGAGCAGATCGTCCAGGCCACCACCGTCGACGCCGACCGTGACCACTTCGGAGCGGTCGAGGATTTCCTCGAGGGTCAGCACCGGCTCGGCGCGGCGGTCCCATAGCTCGGCGCCAGCCCAGCCGTCGGCGCTGAGGCCCTGGCCGATGGGCAGGTTCAGGTGCTTCGCAAAGACGCCGGCGAGGCGGGCCTTGCCGGCGCGCTGGGCCTCGGCGATCTGCCCGGCGATGAACTCGGGATCGACAGAGGCGCCGAGATTGGGATTGGTGATGTACCAGTTCGACCGGTCGCGGAAGCGGTCATCCTTGAGGATTTCGTCCGGAAACTCGTAGAGGACCGGCAGCTTGTTCCGGTCGACGATCTTGCCGTCGCGGATGGCGCGGAACTCTTCCAGCTTCTCCTTGAACACGCCGGCGGGCGGCGCATCCGAGTGCGTGGACAGGTAGATGACGAAGCCTTCCGGGCGGGAGGCGAGGCCGCCCTCGGCCTCGATGAGCATGTTCGCGGCGTTGCTGCGCTTTCCGAACACCCACAGCTCGTCGACCAGGAGGCCGATGGTCTTCTTGCCCGACACCGTCTCGCTGTCGGCCGCCACCACCTTCAGGAAGGCGCCGGTGTTGCGGTGCTCGATGACGCGGCCGGCGGATGGCTTGAGGATGGAGGAGATGACCGGGTGCTGGCGCACCATGTCCGCCGCCGGGGTGTAGGAGTTGTCCGCAATCTCCTTGGTGGGCGCGAGGATGTAGAACTCGCCAGACTCGCGCCAGTTACGGATCAGGGCCGTGATCATGATGCCGGCGGCGAGAGTGGATTTCCCATTCTTCTTTGAAATCAATAACATATAGCGCTGGATCAGGCGGCGCCCGAGCTCGGCGTCATAGGAGCCGAAGACGGCGCCGGCAAAGTCCGTGACCCACTCCCGGGCGATGGCGCCCATCGGCGGCCGCCCGGCGACGTCCACCACCGGCAGGGAATTGAAGATATCGAGGCCGGCCTTCGCCTCATCCGGGAACAGCGGGGCGAAAGGAATCAGCGGGCGGCGGCCGATGAGGCGCTCGCGCCAGTCCGGAATGGCCGTCGACCAGGTGGGCGGCCCGGGCAGGAGCATCAGGACAACCTCTGGCGGGGCGGAGCGGGCGTTGCGTAGGGGCCGGCGGCGGCGACCTCGGCGGCCCGGGCCAGCTCCTCCTTCTTGCCCAGCGGGCGGTCGCGCTGCTCGTCGGGCATACGGGCTTTGCCGACGGTGCCGAGGCCGCGGTCGAGCAGGGCCTTGGACGCGGCGGCGATGGCGGTCTCGGATGAGCCATCGAGGGCGATCTTGCGCAGCGCCTCGATGGCGAGGTTCGCGTACTTGCGGGCCTCGGTGCGGATGTCCGCGTGGACGGAATGCGTCTCGCGTTCGGGCGGGAGCATGAAGGGCAGCATCGCCGCATCGCCGCCAATCTCGACGGTGGGCTTGCCGTAGCCGCGGTCAAGGATCTCCTTGGCGGCGGTGATCTTGGCAGCCTCGGACTTGCCGAAGGTCAGGACTTTCACCAGCGCTGAAAGGGCGTCTTTTGCGTGGCCCTGGGCGACGCCGTCGATCTCCTCCGGCGGCGGGGTGGCCAGCGCGGAGGTGCGGTTCAGGTCGGAAAGCGTGGACGGCTTGACGTAGCCCTTCGGCTTGCGCCCGGCGCCAGGGCGCGCGCCGCCGCGCCGGGACTTCCGTTCGGTTTCCGCCATGGCACTTTTTGATTTCCGGTTTTCAAAGGCGCGTAATCAAAGCCCCTGCGCTGCATAATTTTTTTCGTCCATGACACCCTGTGCGGTGTGGCGCCCCTGCCGGGTGGGGATTTAAACCCCCTACCCCCTGCCGGCGCGGACGGCGCGGGCGCGGGCGGTCTTGGCCGAATGGTGGGCGCCGCAGAGCAGCTGGCCATTGGACGGATCGAAGTCGGCACCGCCATCCGATCGCTCGGCGATGTGGTCAGCGAACATGCGGTGCTCGGGCCACGCCTTGGTGCAACCCGGCGCCTGACACCTGCCGCCCGCCCGCTTGAAGACCGCAGCGGACCAAGCCTTGTGCTCGGGCGTGGCGTAATGGGGGTCGGCCTGCTTGGGCATGGGGCGAACCTGCGTCCGCGCGGTGCCGACCCTTGGGCCGAGGATGCGGATGCGCGTCATCGAGCCCCACCAACGAAAAACCCCGGCAGCGCGACGCTCCGGGGTTTCCTCTTATCCGTGACAAGTGATGCACCAAGAAACTGCCGCAAGTCAAGCGGCCTCTCGCTTCCGTTTTCGATGGCCCGAACGCGACTCGGATGCAGGCCCGGCAGACGGGATCAGGGAGGGCAGGATGGCGCGTTCAGCGTCTGGCCATTGCCACGGCCGCCATGACCGCGCCGACCACGTGACGGCATGGTCAACCATGGTTCCGGCCAAGTCCTCCACCAGCAGGTCAAGGGCGCACCGCCAGAGCTCATATTCACCCCGCCCCTGTACGACCGGCGCCGGATCGGGATCGAGCACCATCTTGCGGTAAGCATCGCCATAGGGCCGTTGGCGCTTGTGGTCGTAGCCGTCCACCTCGATCTCGTGCTGAACCGGGCCAAAGGCGCCGTCCGCCACCACCACCTCGCGACGGAACCAGCGCGGTTTGCCATGGGCACAGACGACATGGCGGTCTGGCGTTTCGCCCTCCCACTCCGGCGCGCCGCCGAGGATAGCCTGCCGAATGACGATGCGGGCGACCGAGCGGCGCAGCACCTGCTTGCCCTTGTCGTTGGTGATGGTCATGCCCGCCAGCCCGCGCACGACGGCCGCGCCCCCCTCGGGCCCAAGGTCGCCCATGTCCTCAATGGGGTTCCAGCCCTCAGGCACCTCCAGCTCGTACCGGCGCAGCGCCATCACCGCGTCATGGACGCGCTCCGCGTCGGGGTGAGGCTCGCTGGAGGCGGTCGTATCGGGAACGAGGCCGTAGCGGTTGCGGATATCCGGCTCGTCGATCACAGCCAGCAGCTCTCCGAAACGCTCCATTCCGCCCCAACCCGTCTTGAAGCCGACCACCAGGCGCGAGCCGACAGCCGCCGCCTTTGGCAGTTCTTCGCGATAGGCCCAGCGCAGCAACGCTTCGATGTCCATCCGCTTCATGGTCCCGGCTCCAGTGTCCAACCTGTCCAACCTTCAAGGGTCAATTTGGAAGAGGTTGGACA
>JAEWBL010000207.1 GCA_023391175.1 Pseudomonadota bacterium | reverse complement strand
GCGGCGCTGGCCAATTTCGCCGCGGCCGGCGGCCGGGAGCTGATCGCCGACCGGGTGGTGGTCATGTCCAGCCGGCCGGGCAGCATCGAGGCGATCTACGACATCGACCTGCCCCGCCCGCGCGATCTCTCGGTGATGGGCGAGCCCCGGTTCGTCCGCTACACGCAGGAAATCCGCAAGCACTTCTTCGCGCAGGGCGATCTGGATCACTGACCGATCCAGCCCGGCGAGAAACGGCGCCCGCCCCACGGCGGGCGCTTGTGCGTCAGGCCACGCTTGCCATGCGGTGGATCACCCGGTCGGCGATCAGCTCCCGGCCGCCGGCCGCGGCGAAATTGGCCAGCGCCGCGCCATCGATGTGCGCGCGCCACTTGGCCTCCGTCTCCCAGATCTCGACGAAGATCAGGATGCGCCCGTCGTCCAGCGACTGGTTCAGCTCGTAGCGCAGGCAGCCGTCTTCCGCGCGGGTCTCCGTCACCAGCTTTTCCTGAAGCGCGCGCAGGGCCGCCTCCTGCCCCTCCTTCGCGGTGATGATGGCGATGACGGTGAGGGGCGCTGGGCTCATTCTTCTGCTCCCGGAACGGCCGCCCGGTGCGGCCGGCGCCACCATAGCGCTATCCCTGCGCGACGCATCCCCTTCCCCGGCCCCGTTCTTGCTCCGCCCGGTCCCACGCCCGCGCCCCGAGGAGCCGTGATGACCGAAGCCGACACAGCCACCCGCCTGCGCACCATCGCCTGCCCCGCCTGCCATGCGGTGACGCCCGTGCCCGCCGGTGCGGACGCCCGCGCCCTCGCCTGCCCGGCCTGCGGCGGTCCGCTCTTCACCGGCAAGCCCATGACGCTCACCGCCGAGAGCTTCACCGCCCACACGTCTGAGAGCGACCTGCCCCTCGTCATCGACTTCTGGGCGGACTGGTGCGGCCCCTGCAAGACCATGGCGCCGGTGTTCGAGGCCCTTGCGGCGGAGTTCGAGCCCCACGTGCGCTTCGCCAAGGTGGACACGGACAAGGAGCGGGAGCTGGCCGACTATTTCCGCATCAGCTCCATTCCCACCCTGAGCTTCATCGCCAATCGCAGCGAGGTGGCCCGGGTCGCCGGGGCCATGTTCGCGGGCGATCTCAGGCGCTGGCTCTATGATGCCCTCTCCCGCGCGGAGGAGGCGAAATAGCGTCGGCTTTCCGACAATTGGAGCGGTTCCGGGCTGGCCCTGATCTTGCGAAGCCCCTGCCGGAGCTTCACCGGACAGGACGCGCGCGCCATGGCCTTCACCGTCATCTGCAACAAGGACGCCCTTGCCGAGGGCGCCATGGGCCTCTTCCAGGTGGGCAAGAAGAGCGTGCTGCTGGTGTGGCCCACGGGCGGGGAGATCAAGGCCTATCGCGGCCGCTGCCCCCATGCGGACATGCCGCTGACGGAAGCCACCTTCGACGGCAAGACCCTCATGTGTACGCACCACATGTGGGGCTTCGACTGCGCCACCGGCAAATGCTCCACCCACCTCGTGCGCAACGCGCTGCACCCGTATGAGATCAAGATCGAAGGCGACGAGATCCAGGTGGATGTCGGCCCCGTGAAGCCCGCCCGCGCACCGGCCTGATCTCCGTCGCCGACCCGCGCTGCCTGCCCTATGCTGGGGCCGGGAGGCTCCGGCAATGACACAAGACGCAGGGAAACGGCGCATCATCGTGGTGGGAGGCGGCTTCGCCGGCCTGTGGGCCGCTGCCGCGGCGGCGCGGGCGCGGGAGCTGTTCGGCATCGATCCCAATACGCTGGACATCGCCCTCGTGGCGCCGGACCCGTTCCACACCATCCGCGTGCGCTGCTACGAGGACGACCTCGCCGCCATCCGCCTGCCACTGGACGATCTTCTCCCCCCCATCGGCGTGACGCGCATTGAGGCGGCGGTGAGCGCCATCGCTCCCGCCGCCCGCAGCCTCGCCACCGGGGCCGGGCGCCTTTCCTATGACCGCCTGATCCTCGCCGCCGGCAGCGCTCTGACGATGCCGGACATTCCCCGCGCGCAGCCCACCTTCGACGTGGACAGCTACGCCGGGGCCGAACGGCTCGCCGGGCATCTTGCTGCGCTCGCCTCCGGCCCGCGCGACGCGGCGGTTGGGACGGCCGTCGTCATCGGCGGCGGTCTGGCGGGGGTGGAGATCGCCTGCGAATTGCCGGGCCGGCTGCGCGCGCTTCTCGGCGCAGGCGCGCCGGTGCGCGTCGTGCTGGTGGATCGCCACGAGATCGGCGCGGCCATGGGCGCGGGCAAGGCCACCGTTCGAGACGCCCTCGCGGCGGCCGGCGTGGAGGTGCGCGACCATTCCGGCATCGCGGCCGTGGAGGCGGATGGCGTGCGGCTCGCGGATGGCACGTCCATCCCCGCCCGCACCGTGCTGTTCACCACCGGCGCCCATGCGAGCCCCCTCGCCGGCCAGCTCGGCGTGCCGCTGGACCGGCTGGGCCGGGTGGCCGTGGATGCTTTCCTCAAGGTGGAGGGCGTCGGCGATGTCTATGCGGCGGGCGATTGCGCGGTGGCGGCGGCGGACGATCTCGGCCACGTCACCGTCATGTCCTGCCAGCACGCCCGCCCCATGGGCCGCCTCGCCGGCCACAATGCGGTGTGCGACCTCGCCGGCCGGCTGTCTGAGCGCGTCGCCTTCTCCGCGCCGGATTATGTGACGGTGATGGACCTGGGCCCGGAGGGCGCGGTCTACACCTCCGGCTGGGACCGTGCGACGTTGGTCGCCTCCGGCGCGGACGCCAAGACGGTGAAGCAGACCATCAATTGCAGCCGCATCTACCCGCCCGTGCCGGCGACGAAGGACGCCCTGTTCGCCGCCGCTGCCCCGGTGCTGCAGGCGCGTCCGGCGGCGAAGTGAAGGAGAAGGTGGCAAGGCCTTTCCTCCCTTAAACCGTCGTCGTCCTCCGACTTGATCGGAGGACCCATGTGGCCACCCGCCTGGATGGGCGGAGGCTGGAGCCAGCGGATGGATGGGCCCTCCGGTCGAGCCGGAGGGCGACGTCGGTGCAACGGCGGATTGCCCGGGACAAGCCCGGGCATGACGGCCGTGAGCGGAGGAACGGCTATTCGGACGAGGCGCTCGCGCCCTCACCGCATCTCGGCGAGGAAGGCGCGGACCTCTTGCGGGTTCACGTCCTTGGCGATGAAGGCTTCGCCGATGCCGCGCACGAGGATGAAGGTCAGCGCGCCGCGGCTCACCTTCTTGTCCTGGGCAATGAGGTCCATCAGCCCGTCGGTATCGGGCAGCTCGCCGGGCACGTCGGAAATCCGGGTCGGCAGGCCGACGGCCTCCAGATGCCGCACCACGCGCGTCACGTCCTGCCCCGAGCACAGGCCGAGCTTCGCGGAAAACGCAAAGGCAAGCGCCATGCCGATGGAAACGCCCTCGCCGTGGAGCAGGCGCTGGGAATAGCCGGCGCCGGCCTCCAGAGCGTGGCCGAAGGTGTGGCCGAGATTGAGCAGCGCCCGGTCGCCGGTCTCCTTCTCGTCGCGGGCGACGATGGCGGCCTTGGCCATACAGCTCGCGGCCACCGCCGTGATGCGCTACTGCCCGCCGCCGATCACGCCCGGCCAGTCGCGCTCCAGGGTCTCGAACAGCGCGTAGTCGCCGAGCAGGCCGTATTTCACCACTTCCGCATAGCCGGCCTTCACCTCGCGTGTGGGCAGGGTGTTGAGCGCTGCGGTGTCGGCCAGCACCAGGACCGGCTGGTGGAAGGCGCCGATGAGGTTCTTGCCCTGGGGCGAGTTGATGCCGGTCTTGCCGCCCACGGAGGAATCGACCTGGCTGAGCAGCGTCGTCGGCGCCTGCACCACGTCCACGCCCCGGCGCAGCACGGCGGCGGCAAAGCCCGCGAGGTCGCCCACCACGCCACCGCCCAGCGCCAGCACGAGGTCGCGGCGCTCGATGCGGGCGGCGATCAGCCCCTCCACCACCTGCTCCAGCCCCGGCCAGCCCTTGGTCTTCTCCCCGGGCGGCACGACGATGGCGGTGTGGGGGATGCCGGCCGCATCCAGTGAGGCGGCGACGGTGGCGAGATGGCCGGCGGCCACCACGTTCTCGTCGGTGACGATGGCGACGCGCGCGCCCTTGCGCAGGGCCGTCACATGGGTGCCGGCCTCGGCCAAGAGTCCGGGACCGATATAGATG
>JAEWBL010000202.1 GCA_023391175.1 Pseudomonadota bacterium | reverse complement strand
CGGCCGGATCGCGCGTCGCGGGGCCGCGCCCGCGACATCATCGCATCAGGCGGGCGAAGGATCAGCCGTCCGTAGGCTTCAAGCGCAGACGAAAAAAAACGCCGGGCGAGCCCGGCGTTTTCTGGGTTGGGTCTGGATCTGGCGATCAGAAGCGGTAGGTCACGCCCGTGCCGAAGATCCAGGGGTTGAGGTCCGCGCCGCCCTGGAGGTAGGTGCCGCCCACCGTCTGCAGCAGGAAGTCGGGCTGCAGGAAGATCTTCTTCACGTCGACGTTGATGCCCCAGTGGCGGTCGATCATCCAGTCGAAGCCGGCCTGCAGGGCAAGGCCCCACGCGTCCTGGACCTTCAGCGAGGAGAAGGCCGGGTTGGTGACTTCCTGGCTGAAGAAGGCGGTGTAGTTCACGCCGGCACCGATATAGGGCTTGAACGGGCCGAAGTCGGTGAAATGGTACTGCAGGGTGAGGGTGGGGGGCAGCAGCCACACCTTACCGATCTGACCGAGACCGGTAAGGGTACCGGCGCCGTAGATGTTGTGGGGCGTCACGCCGAGGATCAGTTCGGCGGCGATGTTCTTGGTGAAGAAGTAGGAGATGTCGAGCTCCGGAACGACGGCGCTCGAGTAGGTGAGGTTGGAGAACGGGACGCCGGTCACCGAGCCGCCGTTCTCAGGCAGCACGTAGAGGGCGCGCACGCGGATCTGCCACGGGCTGAGGGGTTCTTCCACCGCCGGCGCCTTGTACACCGGGGTGGACAGATCGGCGGCGGTTGCGCTGCCGGCGACCAGAGCGCTGAGCCCCGCCGCGAGAATGATACCAAGTCCGAGCTTCGACATGCCCCGCTCCCACAAGCCCTTTGAGATAACTGATGGGAAACACTTCCTCCCGAGAGGCCCTGTTCAGTTTGATCTAGATCAAAAATACGGCGGAGCCGCCGCTTGTGTGGCCGTGGCGACACACCTCCGCCCCGCCGCCGCCGTATTCGCAAGGCAAGCCTGCACCTGCTCGCAGGGGCGGCGACTGCGATAAAATCTCATTGTTTCAAGAGGCTTATTGCGCTCATGACGGTCTTTGCCGCCTTTATCTGCCTCCCACAGGCCCCTGACGATCCGACTTTAGGCGTGTGGCAATCGTGGCTGCGGCGGGGCGCCGCTGGCGGCTGGATGTTCCTTGCGAGTCTCTTTTTGTTCCTGCTTTGGTCGGCATCTGCTCCGCTCCTTGCGGAATCGGTAAAAGATCTCAGGCTGTCCGTGAACGGCGAGACGCGCCGCTACGTTGTCGTGACGCCCGATGGAGTCTCCACGCCTGCGCCCACGGTGATCGCGCTCCACGGCGCGGCGCAGACCCCGGAAAGCTTCCGCGCCTATTTCGGTCTCGACGCCGCCGCGGCGAAGCACGGATTCGTCGCCGTCTATCCGGAAGGCGAGGGGCGGACGTGGAACGATGGCCGCCCGGCGGCCATGCGGCTCAAGATGATGCTGCGGCCGGGCGACGACGTAGCGTTCCTCGTGGCATTGGCGCGGCGTCTCGCCTCGGATGGCATCGCCGATCCCAACCGCATCTATCTCACCGGCATCTCGAACGGCGGCTTCATGGTGCAGCGCATGGCCTGCGAGTATGCGGAGCTGTTCGCCGCCTATTCGGCGATCATGTCCACAGCCCCGGCCAACTATAAGGAAGAGTGCCAGCCGTCGAAGCCGGTCTCCATCCAGTTCATCCACGGCACGGCGGATTCGGTGATCGGCTATGCCGGTTTCTGGACGCCGCTGGGCTCGACCCTCTCGGCACCCGACAGCGCACGCCTCTATGCCGCTCTCGACGGATGCGGGCCGGCCACGAGCACCAAACTGCCCGACCTCGCCCCGGATGACGGCACCACAGCCGAGCTGCGCCGCTGGGAAGGGTGCCGGGATGGCAGTGCCGTGGAGCTCATCACCATCGAGCGCGGCGGCCACCAATCCCCGGCCATGGTGGATACGAAGCCGGACCTCGCCACGCCTTTCCTCGGCCTGCGCAGCCACGACATCGATGCGGGCGAAGAAGTCTGGCGCTTCATGTCGGTCTATGGCGGCTTGCCGGCGGCCGTGCCATCCGTGCCGCCGCGCAAACCGAAGCCCAAGCCGGCCACATCCGTCGCAGCGCCGAAGTCGCCAGCCACGACCTCGGGTCCGGCCGACGGAAGCAAGCCGGCGGACGCGAAGCCGCCGGCTCCTAAGCCCCAAGGGGCAAGCGCTGCGCCGCCCACGACCTCGGCGGGGGCGGCGTCCGGTGCGACCGGTCAGCGCGGGATCAGCGCCCAGTAGTCGAGATCGAGGATCACGCTCGGGTCGTAATCACCGTTCTCCGCCTTGAAGGGGAAATCGGCGGTCGGCCGGTCCTTGGTGGCGACGGTACGCAGGCGCAGCGCCCCGACATCGTCGCGACCCGGCAGTTCCTGCGCGTCCAGCACCTCGCTCCAGGCATGCACGGTGAGGCCCGCAAACAGCGGCGCAACGTGCCGGCCGCCATTGATGGCGGCGACGTGGAAGGCATTGGCAAGGCCATTGAA
>JAEWBL010000179.1 GCA_023391175.1 Pseudomonadota bacterium | reverse complement strand
CTGTATTTCGAGCCGCTGACCCTGGAACACGTCCTGGAAATCCTGCGCGTGGAACAGGAGAACGGCACGCTGCACGGCGTGATCGTCCAGTTCGGCGGCCAGACGCCGCTGAAGCTCGCCAAGGCGCTGGAGGATGCGGACGTGCCGATCCTCGGCACCTCGCCCGACGCCATCGACCTCGCCGAGGACCGCGACCGGTTCAAGACGCTGCTCGACCGGCTCAAGATCCGCCAGCCGGCCAACGGCATCTCCTACAGCGTGGAGCAGGCCCGCCTCGTCGCCGCCGAGCTGGGCTATCCCATGGTGGTGCGCCCTTCTTACGTGCTGGGCGGCCGGGCCATGCAGATCATCCGCGAGGAGAGCCAGCTCGGCGACTACCTGCTGGAGACCCTGCCGGGCCTCGTGCCGCAGGAGATCAAGGCGCGCTATCCCAACGACAAGACGGGCCAGATCAACACCGTCCTCGGCAAGAACCCGCTTTTGTTCGACCGCTACCTGTCCGACGCCATCGAGGTGGATGTCGACGCGCTGTGCGACGGCAAGGACGTGTTCATCGCCGGCATCATGGAGCACATCGAGGAGGCGGGCATCCATTCGGGTGACAGCGCCTGCTCGCTGCCGCCCTACTCGCTCTCGCCTGACACCCTCGCGGCGCTGGAGAAGCAGACGGCGGCCATGGCGCTGGCGCTGGGCGTCGGCGGCCTGATGAACGTGCAGTACGCCATCAAGGGCGACGAGATCTACGTGCTCGAAGTGAACCCGCGCGCCTCGCGCACGGTGCCGTTCGTGGCCAAGGTCATCGGCCTGCCCATCGCCAAGATCGCGGCGCGGGTGATGGCCGGCGAGAAGCTGGCGAGCTTCAACCTCGTGCAGCCCAAGCTCGGCCACATCGCGGTGAAGGAGGCGGTGTTCCCCTTCGCCCGCTTCCCCGGCGTGGACACGGTGCTCGGGCCGGAGATGCGCTCCACCGGCGAGGTGATGGGGCTCGACACCGATTACGGCGTCGCGTTCGCCAAGAGCCAGCTGGGCGGCGGCACCAAGGTGCCCAAGTCCGGCACGGTGTTCGTCTCTCTGAAGGACGGCGACAAGATCCGCATCCTGCCCACCATGAAGATGCTGGTGGACCTCGGCTTCAAGATCATCGCCACCTCGGGCACCCAGCGCTTCCTGGAGGAGCACGGCGTGCCGGCGGCGAAGATCAACAAGGTGCTGGAGGGCCGGCCGCATATCGTGGACGCCATCAAGAACGGCGGGGTCCAGCTGGTGTTCAACACCACCGAGGGCGCGCAGGCGCTGGCGGACAGCCGCTCGCTGCGCCGCGCCGCCCTCTTGCAGAAAGTGCCGTATTACACCACGCTGTCCGGAGCCATCGCTGCGGCGCAGGGGATCAAGGCCTATGTGGGCGGCGACCTGACGGTGCGTCCGCTGCAGGGCTATTTCGGTGCCGAGGGCGGCAGCGCCCGCGTCAGCCCGCGGGGCGAGGCCTCCGTCGCCTGACCCCGCAAGGGAACACCGGATCGCGCGGGCCGTTGGGCCTCGACGCGTTCGTCGCGGCCGTCCGGCGTCTCAAGGCGCGGGACGGGAGCATCGCCCGGGGGCCGTCATGCGCCCGAGCCGGGACAGTCGCCGCAGCCGGGGGCCGAAAGGCTCCACGGGGCGGCTTTCTTTTCGACGCCGGCACCACCTGTGGGCCTCCGGCGCACCGAGCAGTTTCAGGAGGTCTGACAAGGACCCATGGAGAAGATTCCGATGACGGCGGGCGGCTTTGTCGCCCTCGAGCAAGAGTTGAAGCAGCGTCAGCAGGTGGAGCGTCCGCGCATCATCAACGCCATCTCGGAGGCGCGCGCCCATGGCGACCTGTCCGAGAACGCGGAATATCACGCCGCCAAGGAGCAGCAGTCGCTGAACGAGGGCCGCATCGCCGAGCTGGAGGACAAGATCTCCCGCGCCGAGGTGATCGACGTCTCGAAGCTCTCCGGCGACATCGTCAAGTTCGGCGCCACGGTGACGCTGGTGGACGAGGACACCGAGGAAGAGAAGGTCTGGCAGATCGTCGGCGACAGCGAGGCTGACGCCAAGGCCGGCCGCATCTCCATCTCCTCGCCGGTGGCCCGCGCGCTCATCGGCAAGAAGAAGGGCGCTTCCGTGGAAGTCGTCACCCCCAAGGGTGCCCGCTCGTTTGAGATCGCGGACGTGCGCTGGGCCTGAGGGTTTCGAGGGGCAAGCGGGGCGCAGGCATGGCCGCCGAACGCTGCCAATGTTCGATGCCCGTTCGCCTTATCCTCTCCGCCGTCATGCCCCGGCTCGTCCGGGGCATCCACCCCGCCGCAGGCGCGGTGCGCCAAGCCCGGGAGCCCGCCCGGTCGCGCCGTGGATCCCCCTGACAAGCCGGGGGATGACGTCTCTCATGTTCAATAAAGCCCTCTGAACTTCAGCGGCCGCCGCGCCCGCCCATGAGGCGACGCCTCACGCCCCCTTCGGCAGCCCGGCTTCCAGCGGCACGATCGGCGCGTCCTTGGACTGCTTGAGGGTCAGTGCGGTCTTCACGTTGCGCACGTTGGGCGCGGCGGTGATGTCCAGCACGAAGGTCTGGAAGGTGCGCAGGTCCGGCGCCACGCATAGCATCAGGAAATCCACGTCGCCCGAGAGCATCCAGGCGCTGCGCACCAGCGGCCAGCCGGCGATGCGCTCCTGGAAGGCGGCAAGGTCCGCCTCCGCCTGGCTGATGAGATGCACCATGGCGAACGCCATGAGGTCGTAGCCGAGACGCTTCTCGTCGAGCAAGGCCCGATAGCCTTCGATGATGCCTTCCTCCTCCAGCGCGCGCACGCGCCTGAGGCAGGGCGGGGCGGAGATGCCCACGCGCCGCGACAATTCCACATTGGTCATGCGACCGTCCCGCTGCAGCTCGTCGAGGATCTTCCAGTCGACAGCATCGAGGCGAACGGTCAAGGCACGGCTCCTTCGGGACGGGGGCGCAGACGCGGCGGACAGGGGCGTAACGTCCGCGCACCTTAGTCGCCGTATGCGGCAACGCAACGAAATAATATTGCGTCGTTTGCGCTGCGAAGAGACAGAAGCTGCCGCCTTGTGGGGGAAGAAGGGAGCCCCTACATTCGGGCATAGCTCGCGCTGCGGCCATCGGACGGCCGCCCCACGGTCCGTCCCCTCTCTTGTCGCGGTTTTTCCATTTCGAGCTTCTGGTTTTCGAGGACGTCATGACCACCCACAGCGCCAAGGTCGTCATCATCGGGTCGGGTCCGGCCGGCTATACCGCGGCCATCTATGCGGCTCGCGCAATGCTGGAGCCGGTCCTGTTCGAGGGCATCCAGCCCGGCGGCCAGCTCACCATCACCACGGATGTGGAGAATTATCCCGGCTTCGCCGACCCCATCCAGGGCCCCTGGCTGATGGAGCAGATGCGCGCCCAGGCCGAGCACGTGGGCACCAAGATCATCGCCGACCACGTGAACAGCCTCGATCTCTCCAAGCGGCCGTTCCGCATGGAGACCGAATCGGGCGACACGTGGCTTGCCGACGTGGTGATCCTCGCCACCGGCGCCCAGGCGCGCTGGCTGGGGCTCGAATCGGAGGCGGCGTTCCGCGGCTTCGGCGTTTCGGCCTGCGCCACCTGCGACGGCTTCTTCTATCGCGGCAAGGAAGTCGTGGTGGTGGGCGGCGGCAACACGGCGGTGGAGGAGGCCCTGTTCCTCACCAATTTCGCCTCGAAGGTCACGCTGGTGCATCGCCGCGACGCCTTCCGCGCCGAGCGCATCCTGCAGGACCGCCTGTTCGCCAACCCCAAGGTGAATGTGGTGTGGCACTCCGAGGTGGCCGACGTGGTGGGCGAGACCGGCGACATTTCCAAGGTCACCGGCGCGCGCCTGCGCGACGTTCGGACCGGAACCCTCACCGAGCTACCCGCTGACGGCATATTCATCGCCATCGGTCATGCGCCTGCCACAGAGCTGGTCAAAGACCAGTTGAAGCTCAAGGAGAGCGGATACGTGTGGACGGCGCCCGATTCGACGGCGACGTCCGTGCCGGGCGTGTTCGCCGCCGGCGACGTGGCCGACGATGTATATCGCCAGGCGGTCACGGCCGCCGGGCGGGGCTGCATGGCGGCGTTGGAGGCGGAGCGGTTCCTCGCCCACCACAGCGTGGCGCAGGCGGCGGAATAGGACGCCCGGGCGCGGGAACGCCCGGTACGGATTTAAATGGGTTCAAGGAAGGCCGCGGGGCGGGGGCCCGCAGCTTCTCCCGAGACAAGCGAAAGAACAGCGCCACCTCGCCGGCCGGATGCCGGTGATGCTCAAGGGGCTCGGGCCGGATGGATTGGGACAAGCTTAAGGTCTTCCACGTGGCCGCGGAAGCGGGCTCCTTTACCCATGCCGGCGAGACCCTGGGGCTCTCCCAGTCGGCGGTGAGCCGGCAGGTCTCGGCGCTGGAGGCGGAACTGAAGGTTCCGCTGTTCCACCGCCATGCCCGCGGGCTCATCCTCACCGAGCAGGGCGAACTGCTCTACCGCACCGCCCATGAGGTGTTCCTCAAGCTGGAATCGGCGCGGGCCCAGCTCACCGACAGCCGCGAGAAGCCCAACGGCGACCTGCGCGTCACCACCACCATGGGCCTCGGCACCCACTGGCTCACCGCACGGGTGGGCGAGTTCGTGGAGCTGTTCCCGGACATCCGCATCCAGCTCATCCTCACCGACGAGGAGCTGGACCTTGCCATGCGCGAGGCGGACGTCGCCATCCGCATGCGCCAGCCGGTGCAGCCGGACCTGGTGCAGCGCAAGCTCTTCACCGTCCATTTCCATGCCTACGCCTCGGCCGACTATCTCAAGCGCCATGGCCATCCGCGCACGCTGGACGAATTGGACAAGCACCGCATCCTGCTGCTCGGCGGGCCGATCCCCTCCTATTTCCAGGGGCTGAACTGGCTGGAGCATGCCGGCCGCGACGGCTCGACCCCGCGCATTCCCGCCTTCGAGGTCAACAACGTGCTGGGCCTCAAGCGCGCGGTGGAGCGCGGCGTGGGCATCGGCACCCTGCCGGATTATCTCTCCGACGATTCCACGTCCCTCGTGCAGCTCTTCACCGATCGCGAGACGCCCAAGCTGGAGGCATACTTCACATATGCTCAGGAAATGCGCTCGGTGGCCCGGATTCAGGTCTTCCGCGACTTCCTGATTTCCAAGGCGCAGCGCTGGAATTACTGATTTATGACATGTGACGGTGTTATGGTAGGGCGGAGATTGCCCAGCCAAGCGCTGGGCACATGCCTGATATGCGATCAGTATACGTTGCGTTCTGCCTATTCGGGGAGCATCTTTGGCTTGCGCTGATCGCATCCTGTGCGGTGCATCAGCTGTTCCCCTCTGGAAGGTTCGCTGCTCTGCAGCGATACTTGCCGGGTCCCCTCCAGGACCCGGCATTTTTCTTTTGTGCGGTTGATTTTTGAGGGTGCCGCAGCGGCGCTTTTCCCCCAATGTCAGGCGCCGGCTCTCAGGCCGGGGCAAAACGACCGGGGTGTGTCATGGCACTTCTCAAGCGTGGGCTCGCGGGCGAGCCGGTGAAGATCCTTCAGGCGAAGCTCGGCGTGACTGCGGACGGCCAGTTCGGCCCCGCCACCGAGGCCGCCCTCAAGGCCTACCAGACCCAGCACGGCCTCGCCGCGGACGGCATCGCCGGGCCGGACACCTTCACGGCCCTCGGCCTGCCCGAGCTGGTGCTGCTCACCGTGGGCACCAAGGGCGAGGCGGTGAAGAAGCTGCAGACCGCGCTGGGCATCGCCGCCGATGGCGCCTTCGGCCCCGGCACCGCCAAGGCGGTGAAGGAATTCCAGGAGAAGAACGGGCTCGACGCGGACGGTATGGCCGGCCCCGACAC
>JAEWBL010000175.1 GCA_023391175.1 Pseudomonadota bacterium | reverse complement strand
CGCCGAGCGGCGCACGGACGCCCCAGCGGGCATGGTCGAGCCACGGGCGTTGATCGGGGGCGCCGGTGGGCGTCAGGCCGAACAGGTCGCGGACGGTCCGCTCCAGCCGCGCCGCGGGGGGATGGTGCCGCGCCACGGACGGGAAAGAGCCGGTGGGGCAGGGGAGGGTGGCGAGGGCGAGGCGGCCGGTCGCCTCCTCCAGCAGCGCCATGTGGACGGCGCCGCTGTCGCCGAACAGAGCGGAGAGGGTGAGCCGGCCCGCAGCGAGTTCCGCGCACAGGCCGGTCCATTCCGCCTCGTTCACGCTCACGCGCGGCCAGGGGCGGCAGGCGGAGCCGTTGCGGGCGAACAGATCGGAGAGGTTGACCATGCCGCCCTCCTAGCCCAGCACCGCGGCCACGTGGCGGAACCACGCGACCAACTCGGGCGGCAGGTAGAGCCCGGCGGCGAAGACGAGGGCGAGGTGGACGCCCATGGGCACGAAACTCGCTTTCACCGGATCGGTGCCCGGGCTCGGCTCACCGAAGGCGATGGCGGAGAGCTTCACCATCAGCGCCCCGAAGGCGATGAGCAGGCCGAGGACGACGATCAGCGCCAGCCACGGCCGCGCGGCGAAGGCGCTGGTCACCACCAGAAACTCGCTCATGAACACGCCGGCCGGCGGCAGGCCGGCGATGGCCACGACACCCGCCAGGAGGCTCCAGCCGAGCAGCGGGTGCGAGGTGGTGAGGCCGCGGATCTGCGCCAGCTCCTGCGTGCCTTTCACCTGACAGGCATGGCCCACGGCGAAGAAGATGGCGGACTTGGTGAGGCTGTGCATGGTCATGTGCAGCAGCCCGGCGAAATTCGCGAGCGGCCCGCCGAGCCCGAAGGCGAAGGCGATGATGCCCATGTGCTCGATGGAGGAATAGGCGAACAGCCGTTTGATGTCGCGCCGCCGGTACAGCATGAAGCCGGCGAGCAGCAAAGAGCCGAGGCCCATGGCCATCATCAGCGGCCCCGGCGCCAGCGTGCCGGGATGGGCGGCGAGCAGCGACTTGAAGCGCAGCACCGCGAACAGCGCCACGTTGAGCAGGAGGCCCGAGAGCACCGCCGAGATGGGGGTGGGGCCTTCGGAATGCGCATCCGGCAGCCAGGCATGGAGCGGGGCGAGGCCCACCTTGGTGCCGTAGCCCAGCAGCAGGAAGACGAAGGCGACGTTGAGCAGCGCCGGGTCGAAATCGCGGGCGTGCTTCATCAGCACGCTCCAGATCATCCCGTCCGTGCCTTCGCCGACCACGGGCTGTGCCACCATGTAGACGAGGATGGTGCCGAACAGGGCGAGCGCGATGCCCACCGAGCCGAGCATGAAATATTTCCACGCCGCCTCGATGGCCGCCTCGGTGCGGTAGAGGCCGACCATGAGCACGGTGGTCAGCGTCGCCACCTCGATGGCCACCCACATCACGCCGAGATTGTTGGACAGGAGCGCCAGCGTCATGGCGCCGAGCAGCACCTGGTACATGGCATGGTAGAAGCGCAGGTTGAGCGGCGTCAGCCGTCCCGTCTCCAGCTCGTGGGCGATGTATCCGGCGGAAAACCATGCGGTGGTGAAGGCGACGAAGGTGTTCAGCACCACGAAGACGATGTTGAGATCGTCCACGATGAGGAACGGCCCCGCGATGCGCGGCGCGCCGAGCAGCAGCAGCGCCAGCGCGAAGGTGAGGCCGCAGGACGCGACGTTGAGGAGCGCGCCCGCGCGATAGGACGGCACCAGCGCCAGCAGCACGGCGCTCATGGCGGGTACCGCGACGAGGAGGGGAGCGGGGTCTGAGAGGATGCTCATGCGCGCCCTCCCCGGAAGCGGTCGAGGGCGTCCACGTCCACGGTGTCGAACCGCTCGCGGATGCGGAACAGGAAGATGCCGATGACGATGAGGGCGATCAGCACCGAGAAGGCGACGGAAATCTCCACCACCAGCGGCATGCCCTTCGCCCCCGTGGCGGCGAGGATGAGGCCGTTCTCCAGCGACATGAAGCCGATGACCTGACTGACGGCATTGCGCCGCGTCACCATCATCAAAAGTCCGAGCAGCACCACGGAGAGGGCGAAGGCAAGGTCTTCGCGCGCCAGCGCATCCGCGGCCCCGCCGACACCGGCGGTGGCCTTCAGCATGACCACGAGGGAGAGCGCCACGAGGGCGATGCCCGCGAGCATGGTGGGGCCGATGGAGACCACCGTTTCCACCTGACGGTGGATGCCGAGGCGGGCGACCATGCGGGCGAGCGCCAGCGGGATCACCACCGCCTTGAAGACGAGGGCGATGGCGGCGGTGACATAAAGATGCGGCGCATCCTGCGCCAGCGCCTGCCAGCCCACCGAGAGGGCGAGCACCACCGCCTGAAGGGCAAAGACTTTCAGCAGCGCATAGAGCCGGTCCTGATAGAGCATCAGGAAGCTGATGAGCACCAGCGCGCCGGCGAACAGATGGGCCACGTCGAACACGAGGCTCGCCGAGAGGGCGGCGTCCAGCGGCGTTCCGTGCGCGAGTTCCAGCGTGCGGTCCATCACAGGATCCTCGACACGAAGAGGAGCAGGGTTCCGAGCAGCCCCAGCATCAATGCGGCGCCGAGGAAGTCCGGCACGCGGAACACGCGCATCTTGGCGATGGAGGTCTCGAACACCGCGAGCAGCACCGCGCCCGCCGCGAGCTTTGCGCCATAGCTCGCCATGCCGAGCAGCACAGCGCCGGCCCCGGCGCCGGCCGGTGCCAGCCCCCACGGCACGAACACGCAGGCGACGAGGGAGAGGAAGAGGAGGAGTTTGAGCTGCGCCGCCAGCTCGATGAGCGCGAGGTGGCGGCCGGAATATTCCAGCACCATGGCCTCGTGGACCATGGTCAGCTCCAGATGGGTGGCGGGATTGTCCACCGGGATGCGCCCGTTTTCGGCCACGGCGACGATCGCCAATGCAACGAGCGCCAGCGCCAGCGACACGCGCAGGCCCACGCCCGCGACCATCACCGAGGCGATGGTGGAGAGCTGGGTGGAGTGGGCGACGAGGGCGAGGGAGAAGACGATCATGATCATCGCCGGCTCTGCCAGAGACGAGATCATCACCTCCCGGCTCGATCCGATGCCGCCGAAGCTGGTGCCCACATCCATGCCCGCCAGCGCCAGGAAGAAGCGGGCCGAGCCGAGCAGCGCAGTAATCACGATGAGGTCGGCGGACCAGGAGAAGATGAGCCCAGTGCCGAAGGTGGGCACCAAAGCCGCCGCCACCCAGGTCGCCGCGAACAGCAAATAGGGCACGGCGCGGAACAGCCAGGAGGCGTTCTCCGCCAGTACCGCCTCCTTGTTCAGGAGCCGCGCGAGGTCACGGTAGGGCTGGAAAATGGAGGCGCCGCGCCGCCGCGTGAGGCGCGCCTTCACCTTGCGCACGAGGCCGGTGAGGAGCGGCGCCAGGGCTAGCACCAGCAGCATCTGGGTGCCCTGCACCAGAAGGTTCGCCATCATGTCCATAGCGCCAGCACCAGCAGCAGGAGGACGAGGGCGCCGAACACCAGCGCCAGATACTGGCGGATGGTGAGATATTGCAGGCGGTTGGCCCGCGTCGCGATGCGCTCCACCAGCCCCGCCAGCGGCAGGAACAGGAAGGCCCAGGCGGGGTCGCGGGCGGTGATCTCGATGCGGGCCGGGGCGAGCGCGCCGGGCGGCGGCATCTCCACCCGTTCGCGTGCTGCGAAGAGCGTGCGGGCGAACACCCGGCGGATGGGCTGGGCGAAGGAGCCGGCGGAATATTGTGTCACCGGGTCGGCATTGGGAAAGCCGCAGTCCCACGGCGGCGCGCGCCGCACCGCGCCGGTGGCGAGGCGGTGGATGATGAAGGCGGTGAGCAGCGCCGAGGAGGCGATGAAGAGGAAGACGAGGAGGCCGTTATAGGACGAGCGGCTTTCCGCCACCGGCACGATGGAGAGCCATGCCACCTCGCTCTGCGCCGGCATCTTCACGCCGATGAGGGCCGCGACGGCCGGCTGTAAGGCATCGATGACGAGGCCGGGGAACAGGCCGGCGGCGACGCAGATGCCGGCAAGGGCCAGCATGGCCGCGCGGGAGAAGGCGTCCACCTCATGGGCGTTCGCCGCCTGTTCGCTGCGCGCCCGCCCGAGGAAGACAATGCCGTAGAGCCGCACGAAGCAGGCCGCCGCCAAAGCCGCCGCCAGCGCCAGCAGGGCGCCGGCTGCGGGCACGGAGAGCTTCAGCCCCCAGGCCGGCAGCTCGGGGCTGAGCAGGATGGCCTGGAACACCAGCCATTCGGAGGCAAAGCCGTTCAGCGGCGGCAGGGCCGAGATGGCCGCCGCGCCGATGAGCATGGCCACCGAGGTCACGGGCATGCGGTGGATGAGCCCGCCGAGGCGGTCCATCACCCGCGACCCCGTGGCGGTGAGCACCGCGCCGGCGCCGAAGAAGAGCAAGCTCTTCATGGCCGCGTGGTTGAACACGTGGAACAGCGCCGCCGTGAAGGCCAGCGCCGCCGCCCCGCCGAAGCCCGAGGCCTTGAAGGCGAGGGCGAGGCCGAGGCCGACGAAGATCAGCCCGATGTTCTCGATGGTCGAGAAGGCCAGCACGCGCTTGGTGTCGCCCTGCAGCAGCGCCTGCAGCACGCCGACCACGCCCGCCACTGCGCCCGCGACGATCACCGGGATGCCCCACCACCACTCGGGCGGGCCGGCGAGATCGAACACGATGCGGATGAAGCCGTAGACGGCGACCTTGGTCATCACCCCGCTCATGAGCGCGGAGACATGGCTCGGCGCGGCGGGGTGGGCCAGCGGCAGCCAGACGTGCAGCGGCACGAGGCCCGCCTTCGATCCCGCGCCGAGCAGCGCCAGCGCCAGCACCACCGCGCCGGCCCAGCCGGTGGGCGGGGCGGCGCGCATGGCCTCGAAGGTGAAGCCGCCGCCTGACGCCAGCAGGCCGAAAGCCAGCATCAGCGCTAGCGTGCCGAAGGAGGCCATGAGGATATAGACGAGGCCCGCCTGCACGTTCCCGGCCTCCTTGTCGTGGGAGACCACCAGCGCCCAGGAGGCGAGGGACATGAATTCCCACGCGAGGAGGAAGGTATAGGCATCCGCCGCCAGCGGCACGAGGCTCATGCCGGCGAGGAAGGCCGGGAAGAAGGGCAGCACCCGCTCGGGCGCATGGTCGTGCCGGCCATAGCCGAGGCCGTAGAGGCTCGCCGCCGCGCCGCCGAGATTCACCACGAACAGGAAGACGGCGGAGAGCGCATCGAGCCGGAGGTTCGCGCCGATCCACGGAATGCCCAAAGGCAGCACAAGGGCGCCCGTGGGCGCGGCGATGGCGGTGAGGGCGGAAAGCGCGGCGAGCAGCGTCACCGCCAGCGCGCCGCCATAGACCACCGGCCGTCCAAGCGGCCCGCGCGCCAGAAGCACCCCGGCCACGGCCAGCGCGAGCAGGGCGGCCACGGCTGCGAGCGCCGTCAGAAGCTGGAATGTGGGCGCGAGGGCGGGGGCCATCTCAGTCCCCCGTCGCGCGCGGCGCCTTGAGGCGCACGCCCCGTCCGCCGCCGTCGCTCACCGCGCCTTCGCCGATGAGATCGACCCCGGCGGCATCCAGAGCCCCCACCAGCTTCATCAGCGAATCCACATTGCCGCGGATCACGCCGTCGCTGGCTTCCATGCGCTGGATGGTGGGGAGCGAGAGGCCGCACAGGCCGGCAAGGGCGCGCTGATCGAGGCCGAGAAGGGCGCGGGCGGCACGGAGCTGGGCAGCAGTGATCATGATCGCTGACGGCAGGCGTTAAGCGTGATTTGTGCTGCTTACACCCGGTCTATTAAGCGATCAAGCATTATTAGTGATGTTTAAAACATCACTTCGTCGCGAGGGCGGGCGGCAACGGTCGGCGCCCGCCCCATGTCGCCCGCCCTTGCCGCGGGGCTCACGCCTCGCGGATGTCGTTGGCCACGCGAGCGAGGATCTCGACGATCCGCGTCTCGGCGCCGCGGTTCTGCTCCAGCTTCTCGCGGGTCACGTCGCGCAGGTTCTCCAGCGCGGCCTCCACCAGGCGGGGCAACTCGGCGCCGTGGCTCGGGCCATTCTCGCTCCAGCCCATCCACTTCTTCACCCGGCCCATCTTGAGGCCGATCTCGGACAGGCGGCCGATGATGGCGTCGGCGAAGTCGCGGTTCTCGGCGAGGTAGGCGCGGCCTTCCTCGGTGATGGCGTAGCGCTTCTTGGAGCCGTCGGCCTCGGCGGTCACGTAGCCGGCCTCTTCCAGGAAGGTGAGGGTGGGATAGACCACGCCCGGGCTCGGCGAATACCAGCCGGCGGTCTTCTCCTCGATCAGCTTGATGATCTCGTAGCCGTGGCGCGGCTGCTCGGCGATGAGGGAAAGCGCCAGAAGCTTGAGGTCGCCCTGGGCCAGCATGCGGCCGATGCGGAACATGTCGCCGCCGCCGCGCCCGCCGCGTCCACCCGGCCCACCGCGATGGCCGCCGAAATCGCCAGGACCATGGCCATGGCCGCCGCGGCCCGCGAACTCATGTTCGCCGAAGTCCCCGCCCATTTCGCCGCCAAACCCGCGGCCACGGCGGGCGTCCCGCCAGTCTCGTCTGCATCCGAACATTCGGAAGTCTCCTTAGATATGTCGTTCGATATAACGACAACGGTTATATCGTTCGATATATCTCGGTGACAAGGGGGATCTCCGAAAATTCCGTTCAGGCTTTCTGAAGACCGGCGCTTGCAGGATCGGCCGGATCGCCGGAGGCTTCCCACATGGCCATGACCGATCAGGACCGAGCCGCCCGCGCCGCCCACGGCCTCGCCAGCGCCGCCGCGCCGGATGTGGCGACGGCCATCGAAGGCTGGCTGGCGCGGCTCGCCCATGAGCGCCGCCTCTCGGCCAAGACGCTGGAGGCTTATGCCCGTGATCTCTCCGTCGTCCTGCTGCGGCTCACCGACCACCTCGGCCGCCGCCCGACGCTGACGGATCTGGCTGCGCTCACGCCGGCGGATATCCGCGCCGTGCTCGCCTCCCGCCGCGCGGAGGGCGTCGCGCCGCGCACGCTGGTGCGCCTTCTCGCGGCCGCGCGCTCCTTCGGCCGGCATCTGGAGCGGGAGGGGCAGGGCAAAGTCGGCGCGCTTACGGCGGTGCGCGCACCCAAGGTGCCGAAGGGCCTGCCCAAGCCCGTCTCCGTCTCTGCCGCCCGCGCGCTGGCCGATCCCGATACGCGGGCCGGCGAGGCGCGCGAGCAATGGGTGCTGGCGCGCGATGCGGCGGTCATTGCCCTGCTCTACGGTGCGGGCCTGCGCATCTCCGAGGCGCTGGGCCTCACGGCGGGGATGCTTTCCAAGGGCACGACGCAGATCACGGTGACCGGCAAGGGCAACAAGACGCGCATGGTGCCGCTGATTGCCCCCGTCCTCGCGGCGGTGGAAGCCTATCGCGCGCTCTGCCCCCATGCGCTGGCGCCGGACAAGCCGCTGTTC
>JAEWBL010000141.1 GCA_023391175.1 Pseudomonadota bacterium | reverse complement strand
GCGCAAGGGCGAGCCGGTGATCGTGGAGCGCGACGAGCATCCGCGCGCCACCACCATCGAGGCGCTGGCGAAGCTCCCCACCCCGTTCCGCAAGGGCGGCACGGTGACCGCCGGCAACGCCTCGGGCGTCAATGACGGCGCCGCGGCACTGATCCTCGCCGATGCGGAGACGGCCGCGAAATACGGCCTTACCCCCATCGCCCGCGTGCTGGGCGGAGCAGCGGCCGGTGTGCCGCCGCGCATCATGGGCATCGGCCCGGCGCCGGCCTCCAAGAAGCTCATGGCGCGCCTCGGCCTCACCCCGGCCGATTTCGACGTGATCGAGCTGAACGAGGCCTTCGCCTCCCAGGGCCTCGCCACCCTGCGCGATCTCGGCATCGCAGACGACGACGCGCGGGTGAACCCCAATGGCGGGGCCATCGCCCTCGGCCATCCGCTGGGCATGTCCGGCGCACGTATCACTGGCACGGCGGCGCTTGAACTGTCGCTCACCGGTGGCCGGCGCTCTTTGAGCACCATGTGCATCGGCGTCGGCCAGGGCATCGCGGTGGCGCTGGAGCGGGTGTGATCGCCCCTTTCAGGTAGACACAAAAATGCAGCGGCGAGGGGCCATGCCTCTCGCCGCTGCTGTTTCAGGGGTGGCCGATCAAGGGCCGGTCAGCGCAGTCGCTCGGTCCAAGCGGCGAGCGCGGTGAGGAGCTGGCGGATGAAGTCCGCGGTCGCCTCGTCGGTGAGGGCGCCCGAGGCGTCGAACTTGGTCTGGGCGGCGCCGATCATCACTTCCGGCTTGTTCAGCGGGAAGGCGTTCAGGAACACCAGCATCTGGCGCAGTTGGTACTGCGCCCGCGCGGTGCCGAGCACGCCCATGCTGGCGCCCATGATGGCGACGGGCTTGTTATCGAACGGCTGGCTCGGCGGGCGCGAGGCCCAGTCGATGGCGTTCTTCAGCACGCCGGGGATGGAGTAATTGTACTCCGGCGTCACGAACAGGATCGCGTCCGCCGCCGCAAGCTGGGCGCGGAAACGCTCCACCTCGGCGGGATAGCCGGCGAGGCGCACGTCGTCGTTGTAGTGCGGCAGATCGCCGATCTCGGCGGCCTCAATGGTCATGCCCTCGGGGGCAAGCTCCATGGCCGCCTTCAGCGCCATCGTGTTGTACGAGCCCTTGCGCAGGCTGCCGGAAATTCCCACCACCCGGATCGGGCGGGCATCGCTGGACATGTGTCGTCTCCTTGAAATGGGATCGGTATTCAGCCCTGCCGGCGGAGGAAGCCGGTGATGGTCACGCGCTCCCAGATATCCGCCTTCTTGAAGGGGTCGGCGGCGTTGAAAGCCTCGGCGGCGGCGCGGTCCGGCGCCTCGATGAGGAAGAGGCTGCCGATCATCGTGGTTCCATCATCCGCCACCAGCGGGCCGGACATGACGATCTGCACCCCGAACGTGGAGGTGTCGGAGAGGAAGGCCTTGTGCGCCTCATAATGGGCGAGGCGGGTGTCGAGCGCGCCGGGGCGGTCGACGCCGTGGATGGCGAACAGCATCAGAGGGGCTCCTTCGCGATCGGGGCGGCACGCGGCATAAGCCGGTGTCGCCCCGTCGGGTTGATAGCACGCCGGCTATGCAGACCGGCGTCGGTGAATCGAAATCAGTTCGTCTTGGTGGGTGCCTTGGTGGCCATGGCGGCGGCGTCCGCCCAGCTCGGGCAGGCGCGGGCTTCCAGCGGCACGTCGTAGGGCTGGTAGTTGGAGGCGTTGACCACGGTGGGCTTCAGCACCACCTCGTTCACGATGGCCTCGTTGCGCAGCGCGCGGATGGCCACCATGGTACCGATGCAGCCCTGCACGAAGCCGTTGTAATCGCCCGAGGCGAGCAGCTTGCCGGCCTTGATGGCGTCGATCGCTTCCTTGGTGCCGTTGATGCCGATGACCTTGGCCTTGCGGTTGGCACCGTCCAGCGCCTCGATGGCGCCGATGGCCATGGCGTCGTTGGCGGCCAGCACGCCGTCGATCTGCGGATGCGACTGCATGAGGTTCTCCATGACCTGCAGGCCCTGCAGGCGCTGGTAGTTGGCCGGTTGGCTGGCGAGCAGCTTCACATCCTTGTTTTCCTTGATGGCGTCATTGAAGCCGCGCACCCGGTCTATGTTGGTGAGCGAGCCCTTCACGCCTTCCAGGATAACCACATTGCCCTTGCCGCCCATCTCCTTGAGCAGATAGCGGCCGGTCTCCAGGCCGAGGCTGTAGTCGTCGGCGCCGACGAAGGCGAGGAACTTGCCGCCGGCCGAGCGGTCGGTGACGTTCACTACCGGAATCTTGGCGTCGTTGATCTGCTCCACGCCCGGCACCATGGCCTTGTAGTCCACCGGCACGAAGACGATGGCGGACGGCTTCTTGACGATCACGTCCTCGATCTGGCTGAGCTGCTCGGGGATCGAGTCCGGCTTGGTGGGAATGTAGTGTACCACCTTGGCGCCCATGGACTTCGCCGCCGCCTCGGCGCCGACACGCACGGTCTGGAAGTAGGGGTTGGTCTGGTTCTTGGTGAAGACGGCGATGGTCTCGTCCGCGGCGAGCGCGCCGGTGGACAGGAGCGCCACCGGCAGCGCGGCGGCGATGAGCTTGAGCTTCTTCATGGGGTCTTCCTCCGATTCTTGATATTTGGGTTTGTTACTTCAATTACGCATCAGGACCGCTTGCGGCCGATCATGTCGAGCCACACCGCGAAGACGACGATCACGCCCGTCACCAGAGGCTGCCAGCTGGCGTTGACCGCCAGCAGGTTCATGCCGTTCAGCACCAGCGTCAGGATGAGCGCACCGACGAAGGTGCCGAACACGCTTCCCACCCCGCCGAAGAGCGAGGCGCCGCCGATGAGCACCGCCGCGATGGCCGGCAGCGTCATTGCCTCGCCGATGTCGCCCTCGGCCGAGTTCAGCCGGGCGAGGAAGACGATGGAGGCGACGCCCGCCATGGCGCCGGAGAAGGCGTAGACGAGGATCAGGCGGCGATCGACCGGGATGCCGGACAGCCGCGCCGCCACCGGGTTCGCGCCGATGGCGTAAATCTGCTGCCCCCACACGGTGCGCTGGGCGAAGACGGCGCCGGCGACGAGGAAGCCGATCATCAGATAGACCGGGATCGGAATGCCGAGGAAATAGCCCGAACCGATCTGCCGGAAGCCGGGCGGGAAGCCGTGGATGGTCTCGCCGGCCATGTAGTAATAGGTGAGCCCGTGCAGCACCCACAGCATGCCGTAGGTGGCGATGAAGGAGGGGATGCGCAGCTTCGCCACCATCAGCCCGTTGCAGATGCCGATGACGCAGCCGCTGGCGAGGCCCGTCAGCGTCCCCAGCACCGGCGAGCCGGTGGCCTTGATGACGGTGGCGGCGAGGCAGGCGGAGAGCCCGATGTTCGCGCCCACCGAGAGGTCGAGGCCCCCGGTGAGGATCACCAGCGTCAGCCCCGAGGCCAGGAAGAACAGCAGGCTCGCCTGTCGCAGCACGTTGAGGATGTTGTTTGTGGTGAAGAAGGCATCCGTCGCGACGCTAAGCGCCACGCACAGGAGGCCCGCCGCCAGCAGCCGGTAGAGAAGCTGCTGCATGTCCTTCGACAGATGGATGCGGGGCGTGCCCGCGGAGATGTCGCCAGCGAGGCTCATGACTTCTTGCTCCGCATGCCATCGAGGAAGAGGGCGAAGATGACGAGGATGCCGATGCAGGCCACCTGCACCGAGGAGGGCACGGCCATGAGGTTCAGCCCGTTGCGCAGCACGCCCACGGTGAGCACGCCCATGAGGGTGCCGAAGATCCAGCCGTTGCCGCGCTCGAAGGAGGTGCCGCCGAGCGCCACGGCGGCGATGGCATCGAACTCCATGCCGATGGCGGCGGTGGGATGGCCCGCATTCATGCGCGCCGTCATCAGCAGCGCCGCGACGCCGGCCATGGCCCCGCCGAGCATGTAGACGGAGATCAGCAGCCGCCGCCACTTCACCCCCGCCAGCGTCAGCGCCTCGCGGTTGCCGCCGAGCGCGCAGATGTAGGTGCCGAAGCGGGTGTGATAGAGCAGCACGTGGAAGAGGGCGTAGAAGCCCGCGCCGATGAGGATGGGGTTCGGAATGCCCGCCACCTCGCCGGAATAGACCTGACGCACAAAGCGCGGGATGCCCACCACGCTCTGCCCGTCGGACACGATCAGCGCGAGCCCCTGCGCCGCGCCGAGCGTGCCCAGCGTCGCCACGAAGGGCGGGATGCCCAGCACCGACACCAGCCAGCCATTGGCAAGGCCGAAGGCAAGGCCCACGCCCAGCGCTCCGACGAGCCCGAGCAGCAGCGATTGCGTCGCCACCACGATCAGCGCCAGCACCAGCGAGGCGAGGGTGAGCACCGCGCCCATGGAGAGGTCCAGCCCCTCCGTCATGATGATGAGCGTCATGGGCAGAGCGAGGAGCAGCAGGATCACCGACTGCACCAGGATGTTGGAGATATTGCCGGCCGTCAGGAAGCCGGGGCTCGCCACCGCGAACAGCACGCCGAGGCCGACGAGTGCCACGGCGACGCCGGGCACGGCCGGGATGCGCGCCCGCGCGGGGGTGGAAGAGGAAAGGGCGTGATCACTCATCGTGCATCCCCATTCGGACGATGTTCTCTTCGGAGAGGTCGGCGCGACCAAGCTCGCCGACGATGCGCTTGCCGCGCATGACGTAGGCGCGGTCGCAGACATGGACGATCTCCGCCTGCTCGGAGGAGATCATGAGCACCGCCGCCCCTTCGGCGACCAGTTGGTCGATCAGGGCGAAGATCTCGGATTTGGCACCCACATCGATGCCGCGCGTGGGCTCGTCGAAGATGAACAGGCGCGTGCCGGCGGCGAGCCACTTGCCGATCACCACCTTCTGCTGGTTGCCGCCGGAGAGGACGGCGACGCTCTGGTTCGGCGATGGGGTGGCAATCCGCAGGCGCTGGATCAGCTCCTGCGCCGAGCGGCGCGCCTTGCGCGGGGAGAACATGTTGCTCGGAAACAGCTTCGGCAGGCCCGCCACGGCGAGATTGTCGCTGACCGTGCGGATGAGGGCGAGCCCCTCCGCCTTGCGGCTCTCCGGAATGAGGCCGACGCCGGCGAAGGCAGCGGCATCCGGACCGCCAGTGCGCGGCTTACCGAAGATGTGCACCTCGCCGGCCGTCACCGGATCGGCGCCGAAGATGGCGCGGGCCACCTCCGTGCGGCCGGAGCCGACGAGGCCGCACAGGCCCACGATCTCGCCCGCCCGCACCTTCAGGTCGATGTCGCGGATGCCATTGGCGGAGGACAGGCCCTTCGTCTCCAGCACCACCTCGCCCGATTCGGTGGCGAAGCGGCGGGGATAGGACATGTCCACGTTGCGGCCGACCATCATCCGCACCAGCTCGTCCGGCGAGGTCTCGCCGGGCAGCGCGCGGCCCACCAGCTTGCCGTCGCGCAGCACGGTGATGCGGTCGCCGAGGGCGAACACCTCGGCCATGCGGTGGGAGATGTAGACGAGGGCGACGCCCTTCGCCTGCAGCTGGCGCATCACCTCGAACAGGCGCTCGGTCTCGCGGTCCGAGAGCGCGGCGGTCGGCTCGTCCATGACGAGGATGCGGGCATCCTGCGACAGCGCCTTGCCGATCTCCACCATCTGCTGCTGGGCGACGCCGAGCTGGTGCACCTTGGTGCGCGGGTCCACATCGAGGCCAATCAGGTCCAGCACCTTCTGCGCCTCGCGATAGAGGCGGTGCCGGTCCATGAGGCCGGGAATGCGCGAGGGAAATTCGCGGCCGAGGAAGATGTTCTGCGCCACATCCAGATAGGGGACGAGGGAGAATTCCTGAAAGATGACCGCGATGCCGAAGCGCCGCGCATCGGCGGGGGAGCGGATCTCGACCTTCTCGCCATTGTGAAAGTATTCGCCCGCATCCGCCTGATAGGCGCCGCACAGCACCTTCATGAGCGAGGACTTGCCGGCGCCGTTCTCGCCGAGCAGCATGTGGACCTCGCCCGGCCAGACGGCGAAGGACACGTCGTCCAGCGCCTTCACGCCCGGAAAGGTCTTGGAAATGCCCTTCAGCTCCAGAATGGGGGTGGCAGGCACGGCCGGGGGCGCGGCCAGTTCCAGGCGAGGCGTCGTTGCCATGACCGCCCTCATGGTGCGTCTCCTTGCTGTGTGTCGCGGGGCCGAAAGATCTTGCCGGGATTGAGGATGCCGTCGGGATCGAGAGCGCCCTTCACGAGGCGCATCACGTCCACCGCGTCGCCGAGCTCCAGGGGCAGGAAATCCATCTTGCCGACGCCGATGCCGTGCTCGCCGGTGCAGGTGCCTTCCAGCGCGATGGCGCGGCGGGCGAGGCGGTCGCAGAAGGCTTTGGCGCGGGCGAGTTCCTCGCCGCTGGCGGGATCGATCAACACCAGCAGGTGGAAATTGCCGTCGCCCACATGGCCGACCACGGGGGCAGTGAGGCCGGTCTGTTCCAGATCCGCCGCCGTCTCCACCAGGCATTCGGCGAGCCGGGAGATGGGCACGCACACGTCGGTGATCATCGCCTTCGCGCCGGGGCGCAGCGCGAGGCCGGCGTAAAGCGTGTTGTCACGTGCGTGCCAGAGCCGGCTGCGCTCTTCCGGGGTCGTCGCCCACTGGAAGCCCTCGCCACCGAACTCGGCGGCCAGCGCCTGCGTGGTCTCCGCCTGCTCGGCCACATAGGCCTTGGAGCCGTGGAACTCGAAGAACAGGTGCGGCACCTCGGGCAGGCCGAGCTTGGCGTGCAAATTCATGCCGCGCATCATCACCGCGTCGAGCAGTTCCACCCGCGCCACCGGCACGCCGGACTGGATGACGGCGATGGCCGTGTCCACGGCGGACTTGAGATCCGGGAAGGCGCAGACGGCGGAGGAGATGGCCTCTGGCTGGGGATGCAGCTTCAGCGTCACCTGCGTGATGACGCCAAGAGTGCCTTCGGCGCCCACGAACAGGCGCGTGAGATCATAGCCAGCGGCGGACTTGCGCGCCCGCTGCGCGGTGCGGATCACGCGGCCGTCGGCCAGCACCACTTCCAGCGCCAGCACATTGTCCTTCATGGTGCCGTAGCGCACCGCCATGGTGCCCGACGCGCGGGTGGAGGTCATGCCGCCGATGGAAGCATCGGCGCCAGGATCGATGGGGAAGAACAGGCCGGTGTCGCGCAGTTGCGCGTTGAGCTGCTTGCGGGTGATGCCGGGCTGGACGGTGACGTCCATGTCCTCCGCATTCACCTTCAGCACCTGGTTCATCCGCCCCATGTCGAGGCAGACGCCGCCATGGAGCGCCGCCGCATTGCCCTCCAGCGAGGTGCCCGCGCCGAAGGCGACGACCGGCACCTTCGCCTCGCGACACAGGCGCACAATGGCCTGCACCTCGGCCGTGCTCTCCGGATAGACCACCAGGTCCGGCGGGGTCGCCGCGTGGTAGGCCTCGCTGCGGCCATGGTCGGCGAGCACGCCGGGCGCGCGGGTGGCCCGATCGCCGACGATGGCGGCGAGGCGCGCCAGCAGGCCATCCATGGGATGCGCCGCGATGGGCATATGGGCAGACATGCGTTCCTCCCTTCGCGCGTCCCGTTGGCCGGGCTTGCTGCGCGTCCGTCCCGTCACGCCGCCTGCGAAGCCGCGGCGGAGATGGGGTTGAGCTTGAAATCGTAGGTCAGCTGGCACCAGGGCGCGTCCATCGCCCGGCCGTCCGGCGCGGTACCGGGCGCATGGGCGGTGAACTCGCGGATGAGCGAATCCTTCACGCCGAACACCGAGTCGCTGTCGAGATATTGGTCTCCGGCCACGAACACGTGGGTCACGAGCTTCTCGTGGCCGGGCGCCTCGATCATGAAATGCACATGGGCCGGCCGCCAGGGGTGGCGCCCCTGCGCCTCCAGCATCTTGCCCACCGGCCCGTCGTGCGGGATGGGATAGGCGGCCGGCTTGATCGACCAGAAGGCGAAGCGGCCCTCCCCGTCCGTGCGCAGGCGGGCGCGGGCCACGAGGCCGTTCTCCTCGTGCTGCACGTCGTAATAGCCGTCCACGTCCGAATGCCAGACATCGACGATGGCATTCACCAGCGGTGCACCGTCGAGGGTCGCCACCGAGCCGGAGACGAACATGGGCTCTCCCTCGAGATGCCCGGAAATGTCGGTGCCGTTCGCCACCTCCGGCGGCCCCTCCACATAGAAGGGCCCGAGCACGGTGCTCTCGGTGACCGCCGTCTGGTGGTCGTGGTTGATGGCATCCACCAGCATGGAGACGCCGAGCGTGTCCGAC
>JAEWBL010000111.1 GCA_023391175.1 Pseudomonadota bacterium | reverse complement strand
AAGGCCTTCAGCCGCGCCTGATGCTCGGCGGTCTGGTCGCGCGGCTCGCCGGAGGAATCGCTGTAGGTGAAATCGATGATCGCCACGCCGCGTGCCTCGCCGCCAGCGGCGGCGCCGCTCGCGAGTGTGCCGAAGCAGGCGAGGGCGGGCAGGAGCGGGAAGGGGCGGAACGCCATGGTCGTGTCTCCAGTCTGATGGCCTGAGCGTGCCGGCCGGACCGCGCCCGGGCCAGAGACGGCCTCACGCCGGGGCCCGGGAAGATTTCCCGACGTGGGCCGGCGATCTTCCGCCCACGCTTCCGCGTCCCTAAGGTCTTGCACCGGATCGCGGCCGATGCCGCGGTGTCCGCCCGCGAGTGAACCGATGACCCGTTCCCGCCTCGATCTCAAGCTCCGGCTGACCCTCCGGATCGCCGCGCTCATGGCGCTGTGTCTCGCCGGCGCGGTGGGCTGGCTGCTTCTCGACGGCGCGCGGGCGGGTGAGGCGCAGGTGGCCCGCATCGCCGATCTGATGGCCCGCGACCTCACGTTCCAGCGCCAGCAGATGCAGTGGGTGCGTGGCGCGCCCGGCGTGTTCCCCGATCTCCAGCGCCTCGCGCCCGCCTTGATGGCACCGGGCCTGTGCATCGCCTTCCGGCCATCCGGCGCGGATGGAGTACAGCGCCTGTGCAGCGGCGCCGAGCCGGACGACGGGCGCACACCGGAGATCTTCCAGCGCCTCTATCACGGCCTGTTCGGGGCCGGCGGCACGGCGGAACGCGCGGTCGAAGGGGGCGGGGCGGCGGAAGGCGTCGTCACCGTCAGCCTTGCCCCCGAGACGCTGGCGGGACGGGCGTGGCGCGAGGTGAGCCGCCTTGCCGCGGTGGTTTCGGCCATGCTGCTGGTGCTGTGCGCGCTGGTCTATCTCGCTTTGGCGCGGGCGCTCCGGCCCACCCGGATCATCGGTGACGGGCTCGATCGCCTGACGCAGGGCGACCTCTCCGCCCGTATGCCGGCCTTCGATCTCGCCGAGCTGTCGGCCGTGGGGCAGGTGTTCAACACGCTGGCGGCGCGGCTGGAGGCGGCTCTGGCGGAGAGCCGCAGCCTCACGCGCCGGCTGATCGCGGTGCAGGACGAGGAGCGGCGGTCCCTCGCCCGCGAGCTGCACGACGAATTCGGCCAGAGCCTCGCCGCCATCGGCGCGGTGGCGGCCCTTGCCGGCCAGACGGCGGCGCGCGACTGCCCGGCCCTCGTTCCCGAATGCCAGAGCATCGGCCGCACCGCCCAATCCATGATGCAGGCCCTGCGCGGCGCGCTGCTTCGCCTGCGCCCGCCGGAGGTGGAGGACCTCGGCCTCGTCGCCAGCCTGGAAGGGCTGGTGGCCGGCTGGAACGGCCGGCTCGGCGCCGCCACCCGCTTCAGCCTCGATGTCTCCGGCCGGCTCGATTCGCTGGAGCCGGCCTTCGCCGCCGGCCTCTATCGCATCGCGCAGGAGGCCATCACAAATGCCGCGAAGCACGCCGGCGCCTCCCGCGTGCAACTCGTGCTCGCGCGTGAACCGGGGCCGGCGGGCGATGTCGTGACCCTCACCGTGGAGGACGACGGGCGGGGCGCCTTGGCGCCGGCGGCGGACGGGTTCGGCCTCCTCGGCATGCGCGAGCGCGTCGCCGCCATGGGGGGTGAATTGTCCATCGCGACCGCTCCCCGCGGCGGGCTGCTGCTGCGCGCGCGGCTCCCTCTGCCGGCCGGGGAGGCCACGACATGACCCAGCGCATCATGCTGGTGGATGACCACGCCGTGGTGCGCGAGGGCTACCGCGCCCTTCTGGACCGCCAGGCCGGCCTCGCCGTGGTGGCGGAGGCGGGGGAGGGGGCCGAGGCCTACCGGCTGTTCAAGCAGGCGCGGCCCGATCTGGTGGTGATGGACCTGTCCCTGCCCGGCTTCGGCGGGGTCGAGGCCATCCGGCGCATCCGGCAATGGGACGGGGCGGCGCGCATCCTCGTCTTCACCATGCACCAGAATGCCGCCTTTGCGGTGCAGGCCATCCGCGCCGGGGCGCAGGGCTATGTGACCAAGAGCAGCCCGCCGGACGTGCTGATCGGCGCGGTGCGCGACGTGCTCGCCGGTCGCATGGCGCTGAGCCCGGACATCGACCACGAACTGGCCCTCTCCCGGCTCAAGGACACCCCCGCTGTCGCCGATGTGCTCAGCCCGCGCGAGTTCGAGGTGCTGCGCCTGCTCCTCGCCGACCAAGGCACCGACGACATCGCCGAGACATTGAACCTCAGCCCCAAGACGGTGGCCAACATCCGCTCCCAGATCCGGGCCAAGCTCGGCGTCCAGTCGGACATCGCCTTGACGCTTCTGGCGCTGCGGCAGGGCATTACGGCCTGAGGAGATCAGGGCGCGGCGACGGCCACGGCCTCGATCTCGAAGCGCCATTCGGGACGGGCGAGGGCGGCGGCGATCACCAGGGTGGAGGCCGGCTTGTTGCCCTTGAGCAGCTCGGTGCGCAGCGGACCATAAGCAGGATAGTCCGCGGGATCGGTGAGGAAGGCCGTGACCTTGGCGAGGTCGCCGAGCCCCATGCCCGCCGCAGCAAGCACCGCCTCGAGATTGGCGAAGGCGGCACGCACCTGCCCCTCGAAATCGGCGGGCACCTGCCCCGAGGTATCGATGCCCACCTGTCCCGAGATGTAGAGCGTGCGTACCGGCCCGCCCGCGAGCACGGCGGGGCTGTAGGGCAGGGCGGAATCGGCGGGGGTGGCGAGCACGGGGGAGAGAACGGGCATTCAGGCCTCCGAAGGGCGGGCGAGGGCGAGGATCGCGCGGGTGAGCGGATCGGTCCCGTCGGCCAGGGGATCGAGCAGGGTGAAATGGTTGCGCTGCGCCGGCTCCAGGGACTGCACGGCGCCGCCGCGCGCCGCCCACAGCTCGGCGAAATCGCGGCTCCAGCGCTTGAAGCCGTCCGTCTCGTCGCCGCCTACGGCGCAGAGGAGCGGCATCAGCCGCGCGCCGGGCGGAAGGTCGCCGAGGCGCAGCAGCGGGCTTGCCGCCGCCGCCTCCTGGGCGGAGAGGCGGAGGTCGGCATTGATGGAGGTGTGCCGCAGAGGGCGCAGGTCGTACACGCCGGAAAGCCCGGCAAGGGCACAGATGGGGCCGTCGCCCCGCTCCGCCTGATCGAGCGCCAGCATCGCGGCGAGCTGCCCCCCGGCGGAATGGCCGGCTACGACGATGCGGGAGGGGGCGAGGGTGTCCACCACCCAGCGCAGCGCGAGGCGCATTTCGTCCACGATGTCGGCGACCCGCACGCCGGGCACGAGATCGTAGCCAGGCGCCACCAGCGTCACCCCGGCGGCGATTGAGGGACCGGCGATGAAGGAGACATCGGACTTGTCCAGCGCCCGCCAGTAGCCGCCATGGATGAAGAACAGCACCGGCGCCCCTTCGCCCGCCGGGAACACATCCAAGAGGCAGCGCGTCCCCGGCCCGTAGCGCTGGTCGAGCCGCCAGCCCCCGGTGGCGCGCAGCGCGGTGCCGAGGCGGCGATGGCCGTCATAGACGCTCTCGCGCTCGGGATGCCGGCGGCGCAGGGCGTATTCGGCTTCGAGCGCGGGATCGATGAGGGTATGCGGCATGGGATTTCCGAAAACTCACAGGCCGAGATAGGCGGCGCGCACGCCGTCGTCATGGAGCAGATCCGCGCCCGCGCCGTCGCGGACGATGGCACCCTCGGCGAGGACATAGCCGTGGGCGGCGCTGCGCAGGGCCATGCTCGCATTCTGCTCGGCGATGAGGAGGGACATGCCTTCGGCATTGAGGCGGCGGATGGTGGCGAAGATGTCCTGCACCACCTTGGGCGCGAGGCCCATGGAGGGCTCGTCCAGCAGGAGCAGGCGGGGGCGGCCCATGAGGGCACGGCCGATGGCGAGCATCTGCTGTTCGCCCCCGGAGAGGAGCCCCGCCGCCTGCCGCCGCCGCTCGGCGAGGCGCGGGAACAGCGCGAACACCATGTCGAGGTCGGCGCCGACACCCTGCGCCCGGCGCGGCCACAGCCGGCGGAAGGCGCCCATCTCCAGGTTTTCCTCCACCGTCATGGGCGCGAACACCCGCCGCCCCTCCGGCACCAGCGCCAGCCCGCGCGAGAGCCGGGCCGAGGTGGAGAGGTGGGTGATGTCCGCGCCGTCGAAGAAGATGCGCCCGGCCGTGGGGCGGATGAGGCCGGCGAGGGTGCGCAGCAGCGTGGTCTTGCCCGCGCCATTGGCGCCGATGAGGCAGACGGACTGCCCACGCGCCACCTTCAGGGAAACCGTGTGCAAAACTTCCGTGCCGCCATAGCCGGCGACGAGGCCTTCCACCTCAAGCATCGGCCGCCTCCTCACCGAGATAGGCGGAGAGCACCTCCGGGTGGCGACGGACGTCCTCCGCCGTGCCCTCGGCGATGCGGCGGCCGTTGCTGAGCACGAGGATGTCGTGGGAGAGCGACATGACCATGCGCATGTTGTGCTCCACCAGCAGCACGGTCATGCCGTCGCGGTTCAGGTCGCGGATGGTCTCGGCCATCCTGTCCGCCTCGGCATGAGGGAGGCCTGCGGCAGGCTCGTCCAGCAGCAGCAGGCGCGGTTCGGAGGCGAGGGCGCGGGCCAGCTCCAGCACCTTCATCTGCCCGAACGCCAGCGATCCCGCCGGCAGAGCGGCCTTGGCGGCGAGGCCGAAGCGCTCCAAGAGGGCCATGGCGGCGGCCTCCATCGCCCGTTCCTCGGCGCCCACGGACGGGACGTGGAGGACGGCAGAGAGCGTGGTGGCCCGGCCGCGCAGATGGCGGCCCACCATGACGTTCTCCAGCACGCTCATTTCGCGGAAGATCTGCAAATTCTGGAAGGTGCGGGCGATGCCGCGCCGGGCGCGCGCGTGGGTCGGCAGGCGATCGATGCGTGCGCCGTCGAAGTGGATGGCCCCCTCGGTCGGCGGGGTCACACCGGCGATCATGTTGAACAGGGTGGACTTGCCGGCACCGTTGGGGCCGATCACCGCCTTGATATCCCCGGCCTTCACCCGGAAGGAGAGATCATCCACGGCGGTGACGCCAGCGAAGCGGCAGGTGAGGTTTTCCACCTCCAGAAGGTCCGTCATGCCCGCCTCCTGCGGATGAGGGAGGCCAGCGCAGCCGGCACGCCGGCAAGGCCGCGGGGGAAGAGGATCAGCACCACCAGCAGGCCGAGGCCGAACAGCATCAGCTCGGCATCCTCGTAATCGAGCAGGATCTGCGGCACGGCGGTGTAGATCAGCGCGCCCAACATCGGCCCGTAGAAGGTGCCCGCCCCGCCGATGGCGACCATCACGAGGAGCATGATGGAGGGGGCGATGCCGAAGGTTTCCGGCGAGGCATACTGGTTGATGTGGACGTAGAGGCTGCCGGCGATGCCGGCCATGCCCGCGCTCAGCACGAACACGGCGAGCTTGGTGCGGAAGCTGTCGATGCCCAGCGACTGAGCCCCCAGTTCGTTCGTCGCCACCGCCCTTATGCTGCGGCCGATGCGCGAGGCGAGGAGATTGGAGATGGCGAGCATCACCAAAAAGGCCACCGCCCAGGCGAGCGGGAAGGCCTTCGCCTCGGTGTCCAACGCATGGCCGAAGACCGAGAAGGGCTCGACGCCGAGCAGGCCGTTGGGCCCGCCGGTGAGCCCCACCAATTGGGTGAAGAAGACGACGAGGATGGCATTCCACCCCAGCGTCGCCATGGCGAGGTAATGCCCCCGCAGCCGCAGCGCCGGGATGCCGATGAGGAGCGCGCCGAGCCCCGCGACGATGGCCGCGGCCGGCAGCCCGAGGAAGGGCGGCACGCCGTAGCGCACGTTGAGGATGCCGCTCGCATAGGCGCCGAGGCCGAAGAAGCCGGCATGGGCGAGGGAGATCTGCCCGCCATAGCCCATCAGCAGGTTGAGCGAGGCGATGAGCACCAGATTGATGAGGGCGAGGTTGGCGAGGGAAATCCAGTAGGCGTTGGGCACCACGAAGGGCACCGCCGCCAGCGCCAGCCACACCAGAGCGAGGCGGGCATGGCGGGAGAGGCCGCGCCGGGGCAGGCGGCTGTGGGGCATCGGTCCGGTCTCGGCTTCCATGCTCGCCATGGCCTCACACCTTCACGATGTCGGCCCGGCCCAGCAGGCCGGAGGGGCGCACGAACAGGATGAGCAGCAGCACGGCAAAGGCGATGGCATCCTTGAAGGCGGAGGAGATGTAGAAGCTGCCGAACGCCTCCAGGAGCCCCAGCGCCAGCCCGCCCACCACCGCGCCCGGCAGGCTGCCGAGCCCGCCCAGCATGGCGGCGCTGAACCCCTTGAAGCCGAACATGGCGCCCTGGTCGTAGGAGGCGAGGGTGAGGGGGGTGACGATGGCGCCGGCCAGCGCCCCCGCCAGCGCCGCGATGCCGAAGGAGAGCAGCACGGTGCTTCCCACGTTCACCCCGACGATGGCCGCCGCCTCCCGGTCCGCCGCCGCCGCGCGCAGCGCCTTGCCGAGGATGGTGCGCTCGAAGAAGGCGTGCATCACCACGAGGAAGGCGAGGGTGATGGCGATGATCCACAGCGTCTGGCTCTGGATGCTGACCCCGCCGAACGAGAGCGCCGTGTTGCCGGAGAAGCCGGCGTAGCCCACCGGCTTCTTGCCCAGCACCAGCATCACGATGCTGCGGCTGACGATGGAGAGGCCGATGGTGACGAGGGTGATGACGAGGGCGTCCGGCTTCTTCAGCGGCTGCACCGTAAGCCGCTCGGAGAGAAGGCCGACCATGCCCACCAGCACCACCGCCGTCACCACGGCAAGCCCGATGCTGGAGAAGGCGCCGATGAGGAGGGCGGTGACCATGCCGCCCATCACCACCCATTCCCCCTGCGCGAAATTCATCGCGCCCGTGCTCTTGAAGACCACGTTGAAGCCGAGCGCCACCAGCGCATAGACGGCGCCCGTGCCGATGCCGGCGGAGAGGACCTGGAGGAGGGCGGTTGCGGTCTGCATGAGGTGACGGCCAGCCTTCGGCGCCTTGCGGAAATGATGGCCCCGAAGGGGCATGAAGATCCCGGCCGCCGCGCTCCGGAAGGATCAGGGCTTCCCCCCGATGGGCGCGGACGGCCGGGACAGGTTCGGGTTAGGCGCGAGGCCCGCCCGTTTCCTCGGAACGAGACGTCCGAGGGGTCAGAAACTGCGCATGCGGTTGGTCTCGAACAGGGGAACCACCACCCCAAGTTCCGCGAGGCGCGTGCGGGCATTGCCGGCGAAGGTCGCGAGCGCATCCTCTTCGGCTGAACGAGGTGCCCCGCCGAGACCGGCTTCGGCCGTGATCGCATCGGCTTCCGCCTCGGCCGCGGCGTGCTCGGGGGCGAGCCAGGGGCAGTGATAGCCCTTCAGCACCACGTCCCGCACATAGTCGGAAAGCTCGGCCGCGATGGTCTCGCGCTCCTCCTTGCTCCAGCCCTCGGCCTTAGCCGCGAGATAGAGCCAACCGAAGGCGGCGTGGCGCTCCTTGTCGGCGATGACGAAATCGAGCATGGACTGCACGGTCGGGTTGGTGGCCGCGGCGCGCCAGGCCCTGGTAAGCTCCAGCTCCAGCCCGTCCTCGAAGGCGGCGTGGGCGGCGACATAGGCGTCGAGCAACTGGCCCGCATCCATCACGCGGCGGTGCAGGTGGCGGTTGAACACCGCCTCATAGGCCTTGGCGGCAGGGCGGGCGAGGCGGCCGCCGAAGGCTTCGGCGATCCGGTCGTAGCACTCGACGTGCCAGGCTTCCTCGGTGTTGCGAGTGGTGAGGTAGAATTTCGGGTCGATCTCCCGGCCCACCTCCATGCAGAAGCGCACGATGAGGGCGGGGGTCTCGGTGAGGCCGGTGGCCTCGGTCCACACCCGCCGGCTCCAGGTGCGGCGAGCGGCGGCGCACACCTCCTCTGGATAGCTTTCCGGATTGAGCGCGCTCCAGTCCACGTCGCGGTGCGGGTTCCAGCGGCCGGCCTTGCCCGTGTCGTAGAGGGCGCGGATTTCCGGCAGCGTCACGTTCATCTCGAGCGGGAAACGACGCTCGACCAAAAGCCGCACCGGCGGCAAGGAGGGCTCGGCCCGCGTGGCGTGAAGCGGCATGTCAGATCGTCCCGAGCTTGGGATGCGTGAACGGGGGCAGTTCGATGCCGAGAGCTCGCATCTGCTCGCGGATGCGCTGGACGGTGGCGATGAACACCGGCTTCTCCACCTCTTCCACGGTGGAGCCGAGGCCCGCCTCGTAGGTGATGCGGTCGGCTTCCACCTCGGCGTTGGAGGCCGGGTTTTCCGGGGCGAGCCACGCGCTGTGGTAGCCGTTCAATTCGACCTTCTCCATCATGGTGATGACGGCATCCTCGATCATCTTCTTCTGCTCAGGCGTGAGCTGTTCGCAGATGGCTTCGAGGAAATACCAGCCGAAGGCGCAGTGCCGGCTTTCGTCGCGCATGATGTAGCGCACGATCTGCTTGGCGACGGGATCATGCGTGACGTCGTTCAAATGCTTGAACACGTCGAAGGCGATCTCCTCCGCCGTGCAGACGAGGGCGGCGATGATGCCCTCCAGCGGCACGTCCGCATTGAGCGCGGCGCGACGCACGCCGTGGGTCGAGACCGAGCCCTCGAACAGCTGCTGCACCGGCTTCTCGATATAGCCGCCGAGCTTCTCCGCCATGGCATGGCACGCTTCGGCGTGGCGCGCCTCTTCCTGCGAGCGGATGGTGAAGAAGAGCTGCATGTCGGAGGGGCGGTTCTCCACGCCGAACCGCACCTGCAGAGCCGGGCTTTCGGAGATGGCGCCGTATTCGCTCCACGCTCGCCGGCTCCAGTAGAGCCGGGCCGCGTAGCGCTGCTCCTCGGTGTATTTCGAGGGATCGAGCTGGTCCCAGTCCACGTCGGTCTTGGGGTCCCACTGGTTCCGCGTCGCTGCATGGAACAGCTCGCGGATGCGCGGCAGGTCCGAATTGAAGGTCAGCGGAAAGCGGTCCTCTGGGGCGTCCAGCAGCGTCTGGACCACCTCGAACGCCTGCTCGGCGGACATGTCTCGCGAAAGGGCCATGGCTGTTTCCTCCCGTTAATGGTTCCCGTCAGGCGTAGTCGGCGAGGTTGAAGCGGCCGTCCCGCCAGTTGACCAGCACGATGTCCTGCTTGGAGAGCCCCGAATGGCGCTCCGGCGAGAAGGTGAAGACGCCGGAGATGCCAGGGAAATCCTTGATTTGCTCCATGCCCTGGCTGAGCTTGGAGACATCGCCCCCCACCTTCTTCAGCGCCTCGCGGGCAAGCAGCGCCGCGTCGTAGGATTCCGCCGCATAGATGCTGGCGGGCCGCTTGAAGCGCGCCTCATAGGCCTTCATCAGCTTGAGGATACCGGCCTTGAGCGGGTCGCTGTCCGGCAGCTGGTCGCCCACGGGCAGTTTCAGGCTGGCGAGGAGCAGGGTGTTGGCGGCGTCCCCGGCGAGCTTCATGTAGTCGGCGGAGACGAACCCGTAGCTGTGGATCAGCGTCTTCTTGTCGAGGCCCAGCTGCTGCGCCTGCTTGAGGAAGACGACGCCGGCCGGCGTCACCGTCCAGCAGATGATGGCCTCGGCACCGGCATCGCGGATGCGGGTCAGCTGGGGCATCATGTCGGTGTCGGAGGGGGCGAAGGATTCATACATCACGTCGAGGCCGCGCTTCGGCCCGACGATCTTCATCTGCCCCACCGCGCCCTGGCCGAAGCCCGACGTGTCGGCGATGAGCGCCACCTTCTTGATTTTCTTCTTGTCGAGATAGTCCGCGATGCGCTCCAGCACGTCGCCGTCGTCCACCGTGCTCTTGAACACATACTGGCGCTCGGCGACCGGGGTGACGATGGCGAGGGCGCCCTCGGACGAGATGAAGGGCACCTTGGCGGCGTTGGTGATGGGCGCCATGGCGAGGGCAATGCCGCTCATGTTGCCGCCGCTGAGGATCACCTCCACCTTGTCCTGGCTGATGAGCCGGCGGGTGGCGGTGATGCCCTTCTGGGTCTGGCTCTCGGCGTCGTAATAAGTCCACTCGATCTTGCGGCCACCCATGCCGCCGGCCGCATTGAACTCGTCCACCGCGAGTTCGAGGCCCGCCTTCATGTCCTCGCCGAGGAAGGCCGCCGGGCCGGTCACGGAGAGGATGGAGCCGACGCGCAGCGGCTCGGCGGCGCGGGCGGCACTGCTCCACAGGCCGGCCACGGTCCCGGTGCCGGTGGCCGCGAGGGCGGCGGCGGGCACCATCTTCAGGAAGCTGCGTCGTCCGAACTGCACTTCTGGCCTCCTCTGGAAGGGCGCTTGGTGCGCCTCGTTCATCGTGCGCCGGACGGAATGCCCGGAGCGGAAACGGCTGCGGGCGTGCGGTCAGTCGTCGTGGACGCCGCTGCGGTCGATGTCGGCGGCGGGTCCGCCGTCGCGGGAGAGGGGGACGCTCAGCGAATAGCGCACGAGATCGGCGCGATGCACCGTGTGGCCGGACAGGGCGAGGCGGCCGGTGGCGTCGCGATAGCTCAGCGCGCGGATCAGCACCGGCGCGCCTTTGGCGAGGTGCAGATATTCCACC
>JAEWBL010000108.1 GCA_023391175.1 Pseudomonadota bacterium | reverse complement strand
ACGTCCAGCCGCCCGGCCGGCACATAGGGCTTCTGCGGCAGCACCATGAGCCGATGCTCCGCGTGGCGATGCACGGAGCCCGTCGCATAGGGCCAGATGCCGGCGATGGCGCGCAGCAGCGTGGTCTTGCCGGCGCCGGACGGGCCGGTGATGAGCACGCACTCGCCGTGCGCGATGTGCAGTTCGTCCGTGGCGAGGAGCGGCGCGCCGCCGGGCAGGCGGACATCCAGCCCCCGCAGGGCCAGCGCCTTGCCGGCGGGCAGGGAGGCCAGGCTCTCCGTGGGACGGGTCGCCTGCGCCGCCGCGATGGCCTTCTCGAAGCCGGTGAGCCGCTGCACCACGGAGGTCCATTCCGCAAGCGTCACGTAGCTGGAGATGAAGAAGGAGAACGAGCCCTGCACCGAGGAGAAGGCGCTCGCCGTCTGCATCAATTGGCCGAGCTGGATCTGGCCGGAGAAATAGGCCGGAGCCACCACCACGTAGGGGAAGATGGTGGAGATCTGGTTGTAGCCGGCGGTGAACCAGGTGAGGCGCTTCTGGGCCTTCATCAGCTCCACGAAATTGCCGAAGATGTTGGAGAACCGCCCTTCCAGCTTGCGCTCTTCCGCCTGCGCGCCCTCCAGCAGGGCGATCTGCTCGCCATTCTCGCGCACCCGAACGAGATCGACGCGGAAGTTCGCCTCATAGCGCTGCTGCTCGAAATTGAGCTTCACCAGCGGACGGCCGATGAAATGGGCGATCAGGGTGCCGGCTGCGGCATAGATCAGCGCTGCCCAGAACAGATAGCCCGGCACGTTCAGCTCGCGTCCGAACAGGTGCAGCGGCAGCGAGCCGGAGAGGTTCCACAGAATGACGGAGAAGGAGACGAGGGACACCACGGTGCCGAGCAGGCCGACGCCCACCGAGATGGTCCGGTTGATGAAGGATTGCACGTCCTCGGCGATGCGCTGGTCGGGATTGTCCGCCGCGTCGCCGCCGAGCCGCAGGCGATAATGCACATCGTCGCCCAGCCACGCGCCGAGATAGCGCCGGGTGAGCCAGCGGCGCCAGCGGACTTCCAGCCACTGCTTCAGGTAGATCTGGTAGACCGCCACGATGATGGCGCCGGCGGCGATGGCGCAGAAGATCAGGATCTGCTGCTGGAAGGCGGCGAAGTCCTTCTCCTGGATGGCGTTGTAGAAGGCGACGTTCCACTCGTTCAGCATCACCGTGGCGAACACCCAGGCGAGTTCCAGGGCGATCACCGCGGCGAGGAGGCCGATGGCGATCCAGCGCTCCTCGCTCTTGAAATAGGGCACGGCGAGGCGGCGGATGTCGCCGAGAAGGGATAGAAGGGCACGCAAGGCCGGGCTCTCCGGAAGGGGCTTCGCGGCGAGCATTGAACCCCCGCGCATGGCTGAACCATGGCCGCAGGATGAAGGATTGGAAAGGTGCCGGTGGGGCAGGGGGCGACGGCGAGGGGGAGGAGGACGGGCGTTACAGACAGGATTGCGAAAATTGTCTGTAAAAGATAAAAGTTACAGACAGGAGCTAAAACCGTGTCTGTAACCCTTAAGCCCATCCCGCTGCCCCTACAGACGCTCTACGCGGAGCTGGTGCAGCAGGTGCATGGGGTGATGGAGCGGCCGGCGTCGCTCTATCGGCGCGACATAAAGGGCGTCGAATATGTCTACGCCAAGCGCCCCGTTGGCTCCACCCGGCGGGACCTCTTCATCGGACGGGCCGACGATCCGCAGGTGGTGGAGCGCATCGGCCTGATCGAGGAGGAGAACAGGGCAGCGAAGGTGCGCTCCACCCTCGTCTCCACCCTGCGGCGCGCCGGCATTCCATCCCCGCCGACAGCCTTATCCCAGGTGCTCGATGCTCTGGAAGAGGCGGGATTGCTGCGTCAGGCGGTGGTGGTGGGAACCGCCGCCTACCAGTGCTATTCCGCGCCGGTCGGCCACGCGCTTCCGGCCTCTGCCATGATGACGCAGGATGCCGACCTCGCCACAGCCAGCCTCGCCATCAGCGCTGTCAGTGCCGGAGAGACGCTGGAAACCATTCTGAAACGGGCCGATCCGAGCTTCCGCCCGTTGCCGGGCCTCGATCGGGCTGCGCCGCCCTCCCATTTCCGCTCCGCGGCGGGTTTCGTGGTGGATCTTCTGACGCCTCAACACCGACGCACGGATCCCAATCCCATGCCGCTGCCGGCGCTGGCGGCTGGGGCGGCGCCTCTTCAGCACCTGTTATGGCTCATCGCCGCGCCCATGGACGCGGCGGTGCTCCATCGCTCCGGCATCGCCGTGCGTATTCCCCAGCCGGCGCGCTTCGCGGTGCACAAGCTCGTCATAGCCCAGAAACGGGGAGGCGATACGGCCAAACGCGCCAAGGATCTGGTGCAGGCGGGGGCCTTGATCCATGCCCTCAAGGCCGCGGACCCGTTCGCCCTGTCCGACGCGTGCGAGGATGCCTGCGCACAGGGTGTCACCGGCTGGAAGCGCCCTATCGAGCGCTCCCTTCACGAACTTGGCCTGACACCGGAAGACCTGTCCGCGTGAGGGCCCTGGCGCGGGGCCGGTCCGAACTCAGGCCTTCTTCACGAACTCCGTGCGCAGCACGAGGCCCTTCACCTTCTCGACCTTGCAGTCGATCTCTTCCGGGTCGCCCGTGAGGCGGATGCCCTTGACCAGCGTCCCGCGCTTCAGGGTCACGGAGGTGCCCTTCACCTTCAGGTCCTTGATGAGGGTCACATTGTCGCCGTCCTTGAGGACGGCGCCGTTGGCGTCGCGCGTTTCGGTATCGGACATCTTGCCTCAAACCTCCTTTGCCAGCTCGCGCAGGCGGAACTTCTGGATCTTGCCGGTGGAGGTCTTGGGGATTTCCTCGAAAACCACGTGGCGGGGGCACTTGTACGC
>JAEWBL010000064.1 GCA_023391175.1 Pseudomonadota bacterium | reverse complement strand
GCGCAAGGGGGCGGCCAAGCCGCCCGCAGCCTTGTCCCCACCGGCCCAGGTTGCGGCGTGGGGGCGGTGGAGAAGGATGGCGGCGCACCGGCGTGCGCGCCGCCTGTTCACGTCAGGAGATCACTTCAGCTGAGCGACGAGCTCGTCCGCGCCGCGATCGATGCCGGCCTTGGCGGCGTCGAGCGGGCCGATGCCGGCGGGGATGTCGTAGGGCTTGGGATATTGCTTGGAGACGAAGGCCGACAGCAGGCGGCCCGTCTTCGCGTCATGGATCTCGACCACATAGCGCACCGAGCCGGTGAAGGTGCCTTCGCCATCCCGCAGCGTCTGCACGCTGTTGACCACGGCGCCGGCCACGTCGAAGCGCGAGAGTGTGGCAAGGCCGGGGGTGTTGGCGGTGGCGCCGGTGAGGGTGAGCTTCACCCGGAGCGTCTTCGGCCCCGCCTGCTGGACCACGGTGAAGCGCTTGGCGAGGCGCTGGGCGAATTGCTGCTGCATCTGGCGGGCGAGCGCCTCGCGATCGGCCTGGGGCATCTCGCCGAACTGCTGGTCGCGGCCGGAATAGACGGTGACGGGGTCGAGGATGACCTTGTCGTAGTCGCGCCAGTTGACCTCGGTGGAATAGCGGTAGGGGGGCCGGCCGGTGGGGTCGGCATTGGGCGCGAGCTGGCCCGAGGAGGCCACGTCGGCATAGGCGAGGGGCTCGTCGGAGGAGCAGCCGCCGAGGAGGGCGGCAAGGAGGGGCGTGAGGGCGGGAACAAGTCGCAGGGCAGTTCGGGGTGGCATCGGAGGACCTTGCTGAGGCTGCGCCCCCTCGCGGGATGGCGTGTTCGACCTGAGGGAAGCCTAGACCAGCTCCGCTTAAAAAACAAACCGTCTAGACGGTTTTTTTCGAGGTCATTTTGCGGCATCCCGCCTCATTCCTTCACCAGGCAATGCGCAGGCATCGGCCCCCCGGAAAGGGGCGGGGGTCGAAGGAGGGAGGGCGCCCGCGGGCCCGTCAATGCAGGGGAGGGGGAGAGCTGCGGGCGGCGCAAGGGGGCGGCAATGCCGCCCGCAGCTCTGGTCCCCGCCGGCCATGGTTGCGGCCATGCCGGCGGAGGGGTGGCAGCTTTGATGCTCGGGGAGGCGCCCGTATCGGTCCAAGGTCCGATCCCGGTCAGCGGCTCCAGCGACAAGCTGCGATCACCCGTGCAGCCTAGCTCAGATTGGGCTGGGAACAAACCGTCTGGACGGTTTCAGTCCGGAAAAATTTTTGTGCCGGTATCGTGGTGCATTTCGCCGGTGTTCTGGGATGGCATCGCGGCTTGACGACGATGCCGGAGGCACGCCCGCGCAGGTCAGGAAGGGCTGCGACGCGAGCGCCGGGGCTTCTCGGCGACCGCCGGCGAGGCCGCCTCCGAGATCCAGTTGCGATCGTCCAGAAGGTACTCGAACATCTGGTCGCGTTCGGCGTCGCTCAGCGGGCAGGTGCCCAGCATGGCCGACAGGGCAAGGCCGCGGGCGGAGAACAGACGGGCGAGGGAGCGCTGCGGGTCCTTCGCCTCCTTGAGGACGGTGGCGACGGTCGCCTCGTCGCGCTCGCGCACCGGGCTCATGAAGGCCGGTTCCTGCGCGGCCACGCCGAGGATGGCGAAGGCGATGGAGTTCGAGCCCTTCACGATCTCCCGGAAAACGGCGATCTGCGCGGCGAGGGTCGGCTCGGCGAAGGAGGCGCCGTGCTCCGCCAGGAAGGTCTGCGCGAACGCCCCGTAATAGTCCGCCTGATACTCCAGCAGGGCCACCAGCACCGCGCGCTTGTTGGGGAACTGGTGCAGCAGGCCGCCCTTGCTGACGCCGCTTTCCTTGGCGATGGCATCGAGCGTGAGGCGGCCGGCGCCGTCGCGGGCGATGATGGCAAGCGCGGCCTCGATGACGGCGGCCTTCGTGCGTTCGGAACGCGTGGTGTTATCCATGCCTCAGGCTGCCCGCCTTTGTGGTGGCGCGAACAAATACATCGCCACAACAGGACATAGCGTCGTTGGCGCGGGCGAGACAAGTCATTCCGCCACCGCCCGAAGCAGGCCGTGGCGCGTCCGGCGCGGCCGCACGTTCCCTCGCCCCGGGGTGACGCTGCGGCGGGCCTAGCGCCCGCCCATCACATATTCGCCGCGCTCATGAACCGTGTTGGCGCGGCCCACCAGCAAAGTCTCCAGCGGGCCGATGCGCTTCTGGTCCTTGTCCTTGTAGGGCAGGGAATGCAGCACATAGCGCATGGCGTTGATGCGGGCGCGCTTCTTGTCGTCGGACTTGATGACCGTCCAGGGGGAGTCCGCCGTGTCGGTGTGGAAGAACATGGCTTCCTTGGCGCGGGTGTAGTCGTCCCACTTGTCGAGGGAGGCGAGGTCCACGGGCGACAGCTTCCACTGCTTCAGCGGATGCACCTTGCGCTCCTTGAAGCGGCGGCGCTGCTCCTCCCGGCTCACCGAGAACCAGAACTTGATGAGGTGGATGCCGCTGCGCACGAGGTTGCGCTCGAACTCCGGCGCCTGACGCAGGAATTCGCGATATTCGTCATCCGTGCAGAAGCCCATCACCCGCTCGACGCCGGCGCGGTTGTACCAGCTGCGGTCGAACATCACGATCTCGCCGGTGGTGGGCAGGTGCTCCACATAGCGCTGGAAATACCATTGGCCGCGCTCCACCTCGCTCGGCTTCTCCAGTGCCACCACCCGCGCGCCGCGGGGATTGAGGTGCTCCATGAAGCGCTTGATGGCGCCGCCCTTGCCGGCCGCGTCGCGCCCCTCGAACAGGATGATGACGCGCTGGCGGGAGTCCTTCACCCACGACTGGAGCTTCAGAAGCTCGGTCTGGAGGATGAACTTCTGCTGCTCGTAGTCCCGCCGCAGCATCTTGTACTTGAAGGGATAGCCGCCGGTGCGCCAGTCGTCGGACAGCTCGTCGCTGGTCACGCGCGGATGGCCGGCGGGCTTGGGCATGCCGAGCGACTTGCGCAGCCGCACGGCATCGTCGGGAGAAGCACCGGCGAGGATGGCGGCGATGCCGGCCTTCACCTCGTCCACGCCCGCCGCAGCGGCGGGCCGCGTCTCATCGAGGGTCGCGGCCAGCGCGGTGACCGCGGACAGCTCCGCCTCCTGCGCCGCCAGCTGGCGCTCCTCCGCCAGCGAGCGCTCCATCTCGGCAGGAATGGCCTCGGTGCCGGCCACGGGCGTGAGGTCGTCGGTGCTGGCCATTCTGTGCTCCTTCGGCGCCGAGGCGCGCGCCATCCGCGGCTGAAAACCGCGCGAAAACATGAGCCTTAGCCGGCTGATGAG
>JAEWBL010000051.1 GCA_023391175.1 Pseudomonadota bacterium | reverse complement strand
CCTCAGCGCTGCTCGGGCAGCGCTGAGGCCCGGCGGCGTGCTGGCCGTCTGGTCGTCGAGGCCGGACCGGAATTTCACCCAGCGGGTTCGCAAGGCGGGGTTTGGCGTCGAAGAGGCGCGCGTACGGGCCAATGGAGGGCGCGGTGGGGCGCGCCACATCATCTGGATCGCCACCAACCCGGAGGTCCGCCCTCCCGTCCCCGCGCGTGACGTCTTCCAGCGGGACGAGACCAAGCGCCCCCCGTGCGGCCTCGGCCAGAGCCTTCGCGGCATCGACGGCGCCTGCGCGGATCAGCGAGAGCATGCTCTCGAATTCAGGCTTGCCGGTCGCCGTGAGGTCGAACACGGCGTCATCGAGCGCCACACCCAGGTGCTGATCGGCGGACGGCTTGCAAACAAAGGTGACCAGTTTCATCGGCAGTTCTCCTGCCGTCAAAAAATATCGATTTTTTGAGGTGGTCAACTTAAATATCGATTTTTTGATTGTGTGCTGCAATATTATCGATCATTCAGGCTTTACGAAGCGGCTATGATCATCCAAGGTTTGTGGGCGAAGAACGGAGCGCGGCACTGTTGATGACGAAGAGCGCAACCCTGGCCAGCGAGGCCTATGGACGGCTGCGGAGCGATATCATCGACGGGGCGATCAAGCCGGGCGCCAAGCTCAAGATTCGCACCATCTGCGATCAGTATGGCATCGGTGCCAGCCCGGTCCGCGAGGCGCTGAACCGGCTCGCCAGCGAGGGACTGCTCGATCATCGCGACCAGCGCGGGTTCCGGGTCCACTCGGTCACACTCCAGGACCTCGACGAGCTGATCCTTGCGCGATGCTGGGCCAACGAGGTCGGGCTGCGCAATTCGATCCGCAGCGGGGGGCTCGCCTGGGAAGAGGGCGTGACCGCGGCGCTCCAGCGGCTGGAAGCCATTCCGCGCTATCTCTCCGACGACACGACCGAGCGCAATCCCGCATGGGAGCAGGCCCACGGCGCCTTCCATGCGTCGCTGGTGGCAGCCTCCGGATCGTCCTGGATAAACGATTTCTGTGCGCAGCTGTATGTCGCGGCGCAACGCTACCGACATGCGGCGCGGACGGTCCCGCGTGCCGGCCGCAACGAGCAGGATGAGCATCGGGCCATCGCGCAGGCCGCCATCGCCCGGCGCGAGAACGAGGCCGTCGAACTGCTGATGGAGCATTTCCGGCTGACCGCGCGGCTGGTCCGCGCGGCCCTTCGCCAGGATGGCATGTAGACGTCTGTTACGTCGGAGCCGAGCGGGCGGCCGGTCCACGCCGCAGCAGTCGAGCCATATGGGCGCATACTCTGCACCCGCATGGGATCCTGAGTTCGGTTGAACGTCTTCCTTTCTTCCCGGATCTATTTCGCCGTTGGCGCGACGCCCGGTGCCGGGCGCTCGACGTCTCGGCTGGTCGCCTGCTTCATCCAGGCATTGATCGAGTCCAGCGAGACCGAGCCTGCCCCGAGATCGATGGCGATGGAGCCGATCTTTCCAGTGAACAGGGCCGGGACCTGATAGTCCGCGTCGTCCACCGGCGTGCCGGTGTCCTGGCCCACGTCAAAGGTCTCGTCCCAGGCGAAGGTGAATGGGGTCGTATGGGGCAGGGTCAGCTTCGCGGCTTCCTTGCCATCCACCGAGAGAACGCCCGTTCCGCCGTGCCCGAACGGGATCTCGCCCTGCTGGTCCAGCGTGAAGTCGAACACCAGCGTGTGCCGCCCGCCGGAAAGCGCCTGGGCCGCCTGCCATTTCGGCCGCTTCAGGTCGAGCAGGTTCATGGTGAAGGTCGGCTTGCCGTCCTTCAGATAGAGGCCCCAGCCGGCGAAGCGGCCGCCCTGGGTGACCAGCACACCGCTGCCGCCGTCCGCCGGAACCGTGATGTCGGCGGTGATGCGGAACGAGCGGTTGAGGATGCTCGGCGCGGCATTGGCCTGGGTGCAGCAGGAGGGGCCGGTATAGACGAAGCGGGTGCGCCCGGCCGCCGGCCCGGGACGCGGATTGATCATAGCGGTGGCCGAATTGTTCAACGGAAAGACCTGGTTCTTCTGGCCCTCCATGATGAACAGTTCCTGCATTGCCTTCAGCTTTTGCGGCTGAGCCTTGGCGAGGTCGTGCACCTGCGTCGGGTCGTCGGCGAGCTTGTAAAGCTCCCAGGCATAGCCGTTCATCACGTCGGCCGGGCGCGGATCGGTGATCTTGGCCCACGGCGGCACCGGCGGGGTGGTGCTGGCGATCCAGCCCTCGTTGTAGATGGCGCGATTACCGAGGATCTCGAAATATTGGGTCTTTCGCGTCGAAGGCAGCGAGGCGTTCTGTGCCGGCAGCGTATAGGCCATGGAGACGCCGTCCATGGGCCGCTGGGCAATGCCGTTGACGAAGTTGGGCTGGGGAATGCCGACGAGATCGAGGATCGTCGGGGCGATGTCGATGACGTGGTGGAACTGCCAGCGGATGCCGCCATGGTCCTTGATCTTCGCCGGCCACGAGACGGCCATGCCGTTGCGGGTGCCGCCGAAATGCGAGGCCACCTGCTTGGTCCAGCGATAGGGCGTGTCGAAGGCCCAGGTCCAGCCCACCGCCATGTGGTTGTATGTCTTGTCGGTGCCCCACACGTCGTACCAGGGCATCTGCTCTTCGGCATTGAGCGCGACGCCGTTGAAATACATCACCTCGTTGGGCGTGCCGTTGACCGAGCCTTCCGCGCTCGAGCCGTTGTCGCCGCTGATGTAGATGATGAGCGTGTTGTCGAGCTGGCCGAGCCGCTTCACCTCGTCGATGACGCGCCCGATCTCGTGATCGGTATAGGCAAGGTAGGCGGCATAGACGTTGGCCTGCCGGATGAAGAGCTTCTTCTCCACGTCCGTGAGGTCGGTCCAGCGCTTCAGCATGTCGGCAGGCCAGGCCGGGAGTTCGGCGTTGGCGGGAATGACGCCGAGCTTCTTCTGGTTGGCGAAGATGCGCTCGCGCAGCTTCTCCCAGCCCTCGTCAAACAGGTGCATCTGCTCGATCTTGTCCACCCACTCCTTGGTCGGGTGGTGAGGCGCGTGGGTGCCTCCGGGCGCGTAATGGATGAACCAGGGCCGGGTGGGCGCGATCTCCACGTTCCGGCGGATGTAGTCGATGGCATCATCCGCCATGGCCGTGGTCAGGTTCCAGCCGGGATGGCCGTCATAGGGATGGATGGGCGTTGTGTTGCGGAACAGATTGCCCGGCTGCCACTGGCTCGTGTCGCCGCCGACGAAGCCGTAGAAATAGTCGAAGCCGAGCCCGATGGGCCAGTTGGTGAAGGGGCCGGCGGTGCTCGCCTCCCACGGCGGCACGTTGTGATCCTTGCCGAACCAGGCCGTGGCATAGCCGTTCTGCTTGAGAATGGCGCCGATGG
>JAEWBL010000581.1 GCA_023391175.1 Pseudomonadota bacterium | reverse complement strand
TGGTGGTGCGCAAGATGATCCGCATCGCCCAAACCTACCGCATCACCTCCATCGCCGATTTCATCGCCTCCCGCTATGGCAAGAGCCCGCTGGTGGCGGCGGTGGTGACGCTCATCACGGTGGTCGGCATCGTCCCCTACATCGCGTTGCAGCTGAAGGCCGTTTCCGCCGGCTACACGGTGCTCACGACGCCCGGCGCGCAGGCGACGGCTCCGAGCTGGTGGCAGGACGGGACGCTGCTCGTCGCAATCGCCCTCGCGCTCTTCACCATCCTGTTCGGCACCCGCCACCTCGACAGCGCAGAGCGCCACGAAGGCATGGTGGCGGCGGTGGCGGCGGAATCCCTCGTGAAGCTCGTCGCCTTCCTCGCGGTGGGCGCCTTCGTCACCTACGGCTTGTTCGGCGGCTTCGCCGATGTGTGGGCGCGCGCCTCGGCGCTGCCGGGCGTGAAGGGCCTGCTCACGCTTTCGGGCGCCGGCAATTTCGCCTGGGCGCAATGGTTCAGCCTCACGCTCCTCTCCGGCCTGTCGGTGCTGCTGCTGCCCCGCCAGTTCCAGATGATGGTGGTGGAATGCGTGGACGAGCGGCACCTCAAGCGGGCCGCATGGGTGTTTCCGGCCTACCTCCTCGCCATCAACATCTTCGTCCTGCCCCTCGCGCTCGGCGGCCTCGTGCTGCTGGGCAAGGGCGCGGACCCGGAGACCTTCGTCCTCACTTTGCCGCTGGCGCACGGGGCGGGCGGCCTCGCGCTCATCGCCTATGTGGGCGGCCTCTCGGCGGCGACGGGAATGCTGATCGTCGAGACCATCGCCGTCTCCACCATGGTCTGCAACGACCTCGTGATGCCGGCGCTGCTGCGCCTGAAGCTCATCCGCGCCGACGGGGGCGACCTCACCCGCCTCCTCCTCAACATCCGCCGCGCCGCCATCCTCGGGGTGCTGCTGCTCGGCTATCTCTATTTCGTGGTGGCGGGGGAGGCCTATGCGCTGGTCTCCATCGGCCTCATCAGCTTCGCGGCGGTGGCGCAGTTCGCCCCGGCGCTGCTCGGCGGCATGTACTGGCGCGGCGCAACGCGCCTCGGCGCGCTGGGGGGGCTGCTCGGCGGTTTCGCGGTGTGGGCCTATACGCTGATGCTGCCCTCTGTGGCGAAATCCGGCTGGATGGACGGCGCCTTCCTCACCCACGGCCCGTTCGGCATCGCTGCCCTGGCGCCCGAACGGCTGTTCGGACTCTCCGGCCTCGACAACCTCTCTCACGCCTTGTTCTGGAGCATTCTCGTCAACGGCGTGTTCTATGTGGGGCTCTCGCTCTGGCGCGCGCCGTCCGGGCGGGAGGCGAGCCAGGCGCTCCTCTTCGTAGATGTGTTCGCCCGTGGCCGCAGTGCCGCCGATCCCGGCTTCTGGCGCGGGCGGGCGCGCCGGGCGGACCGGGAAGCCCTCGCCCGGCGCCTGCTGGGCGCGGAGGCCGCCCGGCAGATCTTCGAGGCGCACGCCCGCGAACGCGGAACCGGCGACGTGGCGGACCTTACCGCCGATGCCCGTCTCGTGGACATCGTGGAGCGCCGCATCGCCGGCGCGGTCGGCTCGGCCTCGGCCCGCGTGCTGGTGGCGGCGGTGGCTGACGAGGAGCCGCTCAATGCCGGCGACGTGATGGATATCCTCAACGAGGCCTCGCAACTGCGCGTCTACGCCCGCGCGCTGGAGGAAAAATCCCGCTCGCTGGAGATCGCCTCCGCCGAACTCTCCGCCGCTAACGCCCAGTTGCGCACGCTGGACGAACTGAAGGACGACTTCATGTCGTCCGTGACCCACGAACTGCGCACCCCACTCACCGCCATCCGCGCGCTGTCCGAACTGATGCTGGACACGCCGGACATGGAGGGCGAGCAGCGGCAGGACTTCCTGCGCATCATCGTGGGCGAAAGCGAGCGGCTGGGACGGCTCGTCAACCAGGTGCTGGACATGGCGAAGATCGAATCGGGCCATGCCGAGTGGCACAGCACGGATGTGGACCTGCGCACCCTCGTCGCCGACGCGGTGAAGGCCACATCGGAGCTCGCCCGCACCAAAGGCGCCCGGATCGTGCTCACCGCCCCCGACACGGTACCGCTCCTCAAGGCCGATCCCGACCGCCTCACCCAGGTGATGCTGAACCTCATCTCCAACGCCGCGAAATTCGTCCCCGCGCAAGGCGGGCGCATCGACGTGCGGCTCATCCCCGATGCCGAGGGCCTCGAAGTGCAGGTGGAGGACAACGGCCCCGGCGTACCGCCCGCCGACCGCGACACCATCTTCGAGAAATTCCGCCAGGGCGGCGATGCCCTGAGCCGGCCGCCCGGCACCGGGCTCGGGCTTCCGATCAGCCGCCGGATCGTGGATCATTTCGGCGGAAAGATCTGGCTGGATCAACGGGAGGGGAAAGGCGCATGCTTCGCCTTCCGGCTCCCGCTCCGGCCCCGGGGAGCAGACGCCTTAACAGAAAAAACCTCGGCAGAAGCCGAAGACACCATGTGAGGAGGAAACGCCATGGACAGGGAGATCGCAGTGGAGACGGGCCCGACGCCCGCGCCCTGCCCCCAGGGGGCCAAGGTGCTCATTGCCGATGACGAGCCCAACATCGTCGTCTCGCTGGAATTCATGATGAAGCGCGAGGGCTTCGCCGTGCTGGTGGCCCGCGACGGGCGCGAGGCGCTGGAGACCATCCGCCGCGAGCATCCGCGCCTCGTGCTGCTGGACGCCACCATGCCCGGCATGAGCGGCTTCGACGTGTGCGAGGCGGTGCGCGCGGATGCGGAGGTGCGCTCGACCCGCATCGTCATGCTCACCGCCAAGGGCCGGGAGACCGACATGGCCCGCGGCGTCGGCGCGGGGGCGGATGCCTATGTCACCAAGCCCTTCTCCACCCGCGAGCTGATGCAGAAGGTGAAGGACATGCTGGCCGAGCCGCCAGCGGGGAGCCTTCCTGCATGAGGGTGCCGCGGGGGACGGGCGCTGTTCTGGCCATGCTGCTGCCGGGGCTCGCCCTCGCGCTGTGGCTGGTGCTGGGCGCCGGCTTCCTGCTGATGGCGCTGGATGGGGATGCGCGCACCGCGCTTCTTCGCGCCCTCGCCCCGGTGGCCGAGAGCCACGGCATGCTTCTGGTGCTGTGGTGGGTGCTGTTCTCCGCCGGCGCCGGACTCCTCGCGCGGCGGCTCTACGGGGCCCATGTGGAGGCGCCGGCCCGGCTCGCCGACGCGGCTCGGGTGCTGGCGGGAGATCCTTCCGCGCCGCCGGTTCCCGTCTCCGGCCCGGCCAGCCTCAAGGCGCTCGCCGAGGCGGTGAACGATCTCGCCGCCCAGCGCCGCACCCTTCAGGACGACATGGCCCGGCTCGTCGCCGAGGCGAGCCGCGACGTTGCCTTCCAGCGTGACCAGCTCGCCGCCCTGATGGCGGAGCTGGAGCAGTCGGTGGTGGTGCTGAACCTCGAAGGCCGCATCCTCCTCTACAACGCCCGCGCCCGTACCCTCTTCCGCCGCCTGTTCCGCACTGGGACGGCAGAGGGCGTGAGCGCCGATCCCATCG
>JAEWBL010000006.1 GCA_023391175.1 Pseudomonadota bacterium | reverse complement strand
CGTCGAAGCTGAAAGAGACGCAATTCGCCGCGCCCTGCGGCACCGGCTGGTAACGCCGCAGCATGGTGCGCAGATAGACATAGCGCATGCCAGGCCCGCCGCCGGTGCTGGCCTGGGCCGGCTTCAGCCCGGAGATCACGGCGAGCGCATCGCGTATGGGGACGAGGATCGGGGGAATGCCATCGTCGGAAATCACGGCGACCCGAAGGGTAGGCTCGCCGGACTCGCTCGGCTGGGTGAACGAATAATGTCTCCGCCCGCCGACGTTGGCGTCGTCGGTCCGGTGGCACTCCGGCTGCTCCGTGGAGCGGTAGCGGAAATGGAAGGCATGCAGCAGCTGGGATTCCTTGAGACCCGCCGCGTGGTAATCGTCGTATTCCCGGGCCGCCACCCGACGATCCATGGGACCCCGCCTGCCCGCAAAGCAGCTTTCATTGAGGGCCGGGCGCTCGATATGGACTTCCTGCACGTCCGCGTTGTCCCGCTCGGTGCGCGGCGCCTCGTTGCGCAGCTTGATCGCGACCACGCCGCCGCGGTCCGGTGGCAGGGCATAGATGGCGCGGACGCGGTCTGACGTGGCCATCACGGACTTCACTCCCGGTCCGGTGGCGTCGATCCACTGTCGTCCGTCCGGCGAACGCAGATAAAGCTGGCCAGGCATAAGCTGCCCGGATGCCACCGGACATGCGGATTGTGCCTGCGCCCCAGCGGTCGGAACCAGAAGCCCGGCGGCAAGCACGACCGCCGGCAGCACGGACAAGATCGCTGCATGCATAGGATGCCCTCCCCAACGCAACTCTATTTAAAGTTGCGTTCACTGAAAAGGCATATTTTTACGCGAGAGCCCGAAGGTGTTCATCCCCGCTCGGGCGGGCCGCTCTCCCCGTCCTCGTCCTCCTCGGGACGGCCGGGGATGGCGTAGCTGCCGGACAGCCAGCGGTTGAGGTCCACGTCGGCGCAGCGCTTGGAGCAGAACGGCTTGTAGCGCTCCACTGGCGGCTTGCCGCAGATGGGGCACGGCCGGGCCGCGGGGATGGGCTTGGCAGGTGTATGCGCGCTCACGCCGCGCGCTCCACCCATCCTGCGCGCACGTCGTAGCCCTGGCCGGTGAGGAGGCCGAGGGTTTCCGAGAGCGGCAGGCCAACCACATTGGTGTACGAGCCCACGAGCTTCACCACGAAGCCGCCGGCGATGCCCTGGATGGCATAGCCGCCCGCCTTGCCCCGCCACTCGCCGCAGGCGAGGTAATCGTTGATCTCGTCGCGCGACAGCCGCTTGAACCGCACCCGCGTCTCCACGAGGCGGGTGGCGGAGCGGCCGCGCGGATCGATGAGGCAAACGCCGGTATAGACGCGATGGGTGCGGCCGGAGAGCAGCCGCAGGCACGCTTCCGCCTCGTCCACGAGATCGGGCTTGGGCAGGATGCGCCGGCCCACCGCCACCACCGTGTCTGCGGCGAGCACCAGCGCATTCATCTCGGCGTCCTTAGCGCGGCCGGCCACCAGCTTCGCCTTCTCCTGCGACAGGCGCTGGGCGAGGCGGCGGGGCAGCTCGCCGCGCTCGGGCGTCTCGTCCACGTCGGCGGGCATGAGAAGGTCCGGCTCGATGCCGGCCTGGTTCAGCAGCGCGAGGCGGCGGGGAGAGCCGGAGGCAAGGACGAGCTTCACCTGATCGTTCACGGAGCAAAATCCTCCCAGGCCGACCCGCGCCGGCCCCTGTCTGGACCGTGGTCTAGCGGAATTGGCCGGGCCTGTGAACGCCTTCAACTGCCCGTGATGGCTCCGCCCCCTTGTAACCGCCCGAAGCCGCCTTCCGAAAAGCCCCATGTCGGCCAAGCGCCGCCGATCAAGGGAAGAAGGACGCCATCATGTTCACCCGCCGTGTCACGCTCGCCTTTGCCGTCGCCCTCCCCCTGGCCGCGGCCGCCTTCGCCGGCGCGTCGGCCTTGGCCGCCACCGACCATGCCGCCTACACCCCCGCCGCCTTCGCCGACGCGCAGAAGGCGGGCAAGCCCATCCTGGTGGAAATCCACGCCAGCTGGTGCCCCGTGTGCGCGGCCCAGGCCCCCATCCTCGGCGAGCTGCTGTCGACGCCGAAATTCAAGGACATGGTGGTGTTCCGCGTGGATTTCGACAGCCAGAAGGATGCGGTGAAGGCGTTCGGCGCCCGCGCCCAGAGCACCCTCATCGTCTACAAGGGCAAGACCGAGGAAGGCCGCTCCGTGGGCGACACCGCGAAGCCGTCCATCGAGGCGCTGCTGGCCAAGGGCGTCTGAGGCGACCATGGCCCTCGGCAGCCTCGGCCTCGCGTTTCTCGCGGGCGTGCTTTCCATCCTGTCGCCCTGCGTCGTGCCGCTGCTGCCCCTGGTGCTCGGCGCGGCCGCGGCCGAGCACCGCCTCGCCCCGCTGGCGCTGGCGGTGGGGGTGACGCTCTCCTTCACCGTCATCGGCCTGTTCGTGGCCACCATCGGCTACGCCATCGGGCTGGAGGGCGACGCCTTCCGCATGGTGGGGGCGGTGCTGATGATCGGCATCGGCGCGGTGCTCGCCGTGCCACCGCTGCAGACCCGGCTCGCCACCGCGGGCGGGCCGGTGAGCGACCTCGCCAGCCGGCATTTTTCCGGCTTCGCGACGGAGGGCGTGGGCGGCCAGTTCGCCGTGGGGCTTCTGCTCGGCGCGGTGTGGAGCCCCTGCGTCGGCCCCACCCTCGGCGCCGCCTCGGTGCTCGCGGCGCAGGGGCGAAACCTCGGCGAGGTGGCGGCGGTGATGGCCC
>JAEWBL010000669.1 GCA_023391175.1 Pseudomonadota bacterium | reverse complement strand
GGCATGGACATCGAAGCCGGTGCCGGTGCGCACGTCCGGTAGATCGGCGAGTGTGGAGGCGGCGGCACGGGTCATGTCTTCGGCTGTGGTCAATTTGATGTTCCCTGTCTCGCCGGCGAAGGTCGCGACCCGATGGCCCGCCCATTCCATCACCGAGGCATCGTCAGTCAGCGTGGTCACGCCGCTCTCGGCCGCCGCCCGATGGGCGGTGACGAGCGGGTCATAGCGGAAGGCCTGGGGCGTCTGCACGGCGCGCAGCGCCGCGCGGTCCAGCGTCTCCGCCACCACCCCGTCCGCATCGACGCGCTTCACCGTGTCCGTCACCGCCAGCACCGGGATCGCGGCATCGGCCGCGCCGACCGCGGCGATGGCACGGGCGATGAGATCGGGCGTCGCATAAGGACGGGCGGCATCGTGCACCAGCACGATCGTCGGTTGAGGGGCACCCGAGAGGGCCTCAAGCCCCGCTCGGACCGAGTCCTGCCGCGTCGCGCCGCCGCAAACCGGTGCCAGAATCTTGGGCAAGCCTTCCGCAGCATCCGCAAAGAGGCCTGAATCATCGCTATGGATGACCGTGAGCACGGCCGTGACGGCCGGATGCTCGCAAAAAAGGCGCAGCGTGCGGCGCAGCACCGGTTCGCCGCCAAGTTGCTGATATTGCTTCGGCAAGGGGCCACCCGCACGGCTTCCGCGACCGGCGGCCACCACGATCGCCACGCAGTTCGTGGCCGACGCTCCGGTCATGGCCGGATCTCGCTTCGGAACGAAGGTGAGAGATCAGGCCGGTAGCGCGAGGTGGGGCCGGACATGCTGCGGTGCAGCGGCACGCACACTGCCCTTGCGTGCTGCGCACATTTGTCTAAGATGTAGGCAGAACACAGCTGGCCTAAATTCTGTGCAAGAGACTGTCCCATTGTCCATTCCGGCGTTGCGCCTCGGCGCCGTGACCCTGCCCAATCCGGTGCTCCTCGCCCCCATGGCGGGAATCACCGATGCGCCGGTGCGACGGATGGCGATCCGCCATGGCGCGGGGCTCGTCATATCAGAAATGCTGGCCAGCGAGGCGCTCCTCAACGGGCATCCCGAGATGCTGCTGCGCGCCGAGGGCGAGGGCGTGCCGTTCCATGCCGTCCAGATCGCCGGCAACGACCCGCGCCTGATGGGCGAGGCGGCACGCGTGGCCGAGGCGGCCGGCGCCGGGCTGATCGATATCAACATGGGCTGCCCCGCCAAGCGCGTGACTACCGGTGCCGCCGGCGCGGCCCTTTTGCGCGACCTGCCGCTGGCCCGCGCGATCTTCGAGGCGGTGCGCGGGGCGGTCAGCGTTCCGGTCACGGTGAAGACCCGGCTTGGCTGGGACGATGGCTCGCCCACCGCCGTCGCTCTCGCGCAGATGGCCGAGGCGTGCGGGCTTTCCATGGTGACCATCCACGGCCGCACCCGCTGCCAGTTCTACACCGGCAGGGCCGACTGGCGCGCCATCCGCGCGGTCAAGGACGCCGTATCGATTCCCGTGATTGCCAATGGCGACGTTGTGAGCCTCTCGGACGGGCGGGGCATTCTCACGGCTTCCGGCGCGGATGGGCTGATGATCGGCCGCGGCGCGCAGGGCCGGCCGTGGTTTCCCGGCCGTGTGGCGCAGACGCTGGCCGGCCGCGTGGTCGACGAGGATCCGCCCCTCGACGCCCAGCGGGACATCCTGCTGGAACTCTACGAGGGCTGGCTGTCGCTCTACGGCACGACGCTCGGCGTCCGGCAGGCGCGCAAGCATATCGGCTGGGCGCTCGATGCGGCCGCCGCAGGGCAGGGGAGTGATCGGGTCGCCTTCGTGGAGCGCTGGCGCAAAGCGCTGCTTGTGCTCGACGAGCCGGGCCGGGTGAAGGCCGGCATCGTGGCGGCCTTCGACGAACTCATGTGGAGGGCTGCGGCATGACGGCCGAAGCCAGAAAGCAAGACACACGGAAGATGGATCAAAAGCGCAAGGGCAGTTCGAAGACAGCGGCCAAGGCTGCGGGCAAGGAGGTCGCCAAGGACGCGGCCAAGGAGGCGGCGCAGGAAGCCGTCAGCCCGCCTGTTCACCCGGTCGCCAAGACGGGCGGCGCCGAGCCGGGCATGACGCGCGCCATTCTCGACGCCGTGCCGCACCCGCTGTTCACCATCGCCGGCAACGGCCATGTGGTGGAAGCCAATGTGGCGGCCGAAGCCTTCTTCGAGGTCAGCGCCCCCCTGCTGCGCCGGAGGCCCCTGAGCGAGTTCGTGCCGTTCGGCACGCCGCTCCTCGGCCTCATCGATCAGGTGCGCCAGCGCGGCGCGCCGGTGAACGAATATCGCGTGGACCTTGGCACCCCGCGCAATGGCGGCGAGCGCATCGTGGACATCCACGTGGCGCCGGTGAACGAGCAGCCGGACAATGTGGTGGTGATGCTCCAGGAGCGCACCATCGCCGACAAGATGGACCGCCAGCTCACCCATCGCGGCGCCGCCCGCTCGGTGAGCGCGCTTGCCTCCATGTTGGCCCACGAGATCAAGAACCCGCTCTCGGGCATCCGTGGCGCGGCGCAGCTTCTGGAGCAGTCCGCCGATGACGAGGACCGGGCGCTCACCCGCCTGATCTGCGACGAGGCCGACCGCATCGTGAAGCTGGTGGATCGGATGGAGGTGTTCTCAGACGAGCGCCCGGTGGAGCGGGAGCCGGTGAACATCCATGCGGTGCTGGAGCATGTGCGCACGCTGGCGTCTTCGGGCTTTGCCCGCCACATCCGCTTCGTGGAGGAGTACGACCCCTCCCTGCCGCCGGTGCTGGCCAACCGCGACCAGCTCATCCAGGTGTTCCTGAACCTGGTGAAGAATGCGGCGGAAGCCATCGACAGCGACCAGGACGGCGAGATCCTGCTTTCCACCGCCTTCCGCCCCGGCGTGCGTCTGATGGTGCCCGGCGCCTCGACCCGGGTCAGCCTGCCGCTCGAGTTCTGCGTGCGGGACAACGGCAAGGGCGTGCCGGAAGACCTCGTGCCCCACCTGTTCGACCCGTTCGTGACCACCAAGCCCACCGGCTCTGGCCTCGGTCTTGCTTTGGTGGCGAAGATCATCGGTGACCACGGCGGCATCGTCGAATGCGACAGCCAGCCCCGCCGCACCACGTTCCGCGTGCTCCTGCCCATGTATCGCGGCAAGAGCCCTGTTCGAGAGGACAATTGAGGTGTCGATGCCATCCGGAAGCTTCCTGGTCGCCGACGACGATGCCGCGATCCGCACCGTGCTCAACCAGGCGCTCTCGCGCGCGGGATATGAGGTGCGTTCCTGCGGCAACGCCGCCACGCTCTGGCGATGGGTGAGCCAGGGCGACGGCGACCTCGTCATCACCGACGTGGTGATGCCCGACGAGAACGCCTTCGACCTGCTGCCGCGCATCAAGAAGGCGCGGCCGGACCTGCCGGTCATCGTCATGAGCGCGCAGAACACCTTCATGACCGCCATCCGCGCCTCCGAGCGCGGGGCCTATGAATATCTGCCCAAGCC
>JAEWBL010000654.1 GCA_023391175.1 Pseudomonadota bacterium | reverse complement strand
GGTGTGGAATGTGCGCACCCACTGCCGCGACGCAGCACCCGTGGCTACCCCCATCGGCGGATTCTGGCGAACCGAAGCTGACGGTCCCAACTGGCATACCGAAACCACGTTCGAAAACCTCGGGTGGCATGACCTGACACGCGCCGACATGGGCCGTTCGGTGTGGAGTCATATGAAGGGTTCCGTGCGGGCTATGGCCGACATGGTGTCGAGCGGCACCATCGCCAACTACTTCCGCTCCAGCCGGCGCTATGGCCTCTTCTTCCTCTTCACCTATATGCTGCTGGCGCTGTTCTGGGGTCTGGCGGCGACGGCCGGATTACTGTCTTTTCAATGGCTTGCGGCGTTCGGCGCGCTGCCTGCGACTGTGGCGGGGCTTTGCGTCACCCTCGCCGTGGGCCTTTTCCTGATGCGCTGGCCGGGGCGCCGGTTCCGGCTCAAGCAATCGCTGGATCTCGCTGAATTTTCAGTGGATTTCGTGCGCGGGCGTCATCCGGAGGTGGAAGCCCGCATCGCCGCCTTCGCTGACCGCCTGCGGGCCGTGGAGGGCGCGGCGGCGGCGCAGGGCGTGGACGAAATTATTGTTGCAGGCCATAGCCTTGGCGCCATGCTCGCGGTGAGCGCGGTGGCAGCGGCCGTGGCCGCCGACCCCGCCTTCGGGAGCCGCGCACGCGTGCGCATCCTCACCCTCGGCTCCACCACCGCCAAGTTCGCCCTGCACCCGGCCGGCGGGCGTTTTCGTGAGGCGGCAGAACGGGTTGCGGCGGCTGACGGGATCGGCTGGGTGGAGGTGCAGTCGCGGGACGACATCGTCTCCTTCTACAAGGTGAACCCCGTCACCCTCGGCCCCGTCAGCTTCGCCCCGGTGCTGCTGCCGCCCGGAGACTATTCCCTCAAGCCATTGATCCGGCATGTGGAAATCCGGCAGATGATCTCGCCGGCCATCTACCGCCGCCACTGGTTCGACGTGATGCGCCTGCACTGCCAGTGCTTCCTCGCGGGCGACATCCGGTCTACGCACGACTTTTACGCGTATGTCTGCGGGCCCCTATCGTTCGACGTTTTGGCCTCACATACCAACAGCTTACGGGCCTATCTCCTGGCCGACGGAACCCTGCGCCCGCTCGTTCATGACGCCGCCGGCTGCATCCTCCCCCTCCCCGAACCCCAGACCTCCGCATGAGCCTCCTGACCTTCGCCAAGATCGCCTGGGCGGTGGGCGTCGTATCGTGGTACGTCCTGCGTATCCCCTTTGAACGAAAGGCAAAACGCCAGCGCGTGGCGGATGCGCGGCACCGCAATCTGCGGGAGATGATTCTCCTGTCCATCTCCACGCTGGGGCTCGGCATCATCCCGGCCATCTATGCGGCGACGGGCTTCCCCAAGTTCGCCTCCTACCCGCCGAGCGTCCTGCAGGCGGCAGCGGGCGTCGCCGTATTCGCCGGCTCCCTGCTGCTGTTCTGGCGAACGCATCGGCAGCTTGGAAAGTATTGGTCGGTGACGCTGGAGATCAAGGACAAGCACGAGCTCATCACTTCCGGGGTGTATGAGAAAGTGCGCCACCCCATGTACTCGGCCTTCTTCCTGTGGGCTTTGGCACAGCTTCTTCTGCTGCCAAATCTCATCGCTGGACCGGCTGGCCTGATCGGCTTCGGCATCCTCTTCTTCTTCCGCGTCGGTCGCGAGGAGCAGATGATGCGGGAAGCCTTCGGCGCGGAGTACGACGCCTATGCCCGGCGCACCAAGCGCGTCATTCCGGGCCTCTACTGAACAGACCGGGAAAACGGCGGCAGCAGCGATTCGGTCCTGCTGCGTTCCCCTGCTGTCCCATGCAAACCCTGCAATCGTCCCGTTTCGGGACGGTTCTCAGGCGTCCGGATCGAGCGGCTGGGTCCCCGCCGGCCGACCGGCGGCATCGCGGGTGATGGTCTCCACCCGCGCCTCGGCGGCCTTCAGCAGGGCCTCGCAGCGCTGCTTCAGGGCTTCGCCGCGCTCATAGATGGCGATGGATTCCTCGAGCGGCACATTGCCCCGCTCCAGATTGGCCACGATGGCTTCCAGCTCGGCAAGCGCTTGCTCGAACGAGAGATTTTCGACGCCGGCCACCGCCGTGCCGCCCTTTGCCCCGCTCGCGCCTGCCATGGCCGCCTCCTGATTCGACAGGCGCTCACCATAGACGACACCCGCCTCCACCCGAAGCGCGGGTCAGAAATGCAGATAGCGCGAGACCCCAGGCAATTCGGCGATGAGCGCCAACAGGACCCCGGCCGCGGTGAGATAGATACCGATGGCGAAAATCTTCACCAGCCGGTTGTAGCGCACCCGGCGGAGCGAACTTGTCTCCAGCATGCCCACCAGGGCCCGAAGCTGGAAGGCGATGCCCAGCGCCAGCAGCGCGAACGCCACGAACGCCGAGCCGCTCCAACGTCCGGGCATCAGGGTCCAGTTGGAGAGAAAGGCGAGGGAGAAACCGCCGACAACGCCGATGGCGGTAACGGAGCCGTTGCGGAAGGTGGGATCGAGAAGATGGCCCGGCGCGCCGGGAAGGCTGCCCTCGCGCCCTTCGTCGTCGGCGCCTGCCGGTCCGTCTGCCATTCGATCCTTGCCTGTCGCCCAGCCGGTCCCTCGCCGGCAGCAACAGCTTAGCGGCAAAGCCCCGCCTGTTGCCAACCCCGGATGATTGGGCCGGGGTGGTCGCGGGGCGCCGGCTTTGCTAGAAGCCCGCCAGAACTCAAGGAACCCTTCCAGCCATGTCGCCCGCGGCGCCCGCGCCCCTCACCTCCCGCACGTCCCCGAGCCTCGAGGAGGCGCTGGTCGCCACCTTCGCGGCCGCCGGCTTCGCGCGCCTCGATCCGCCCATCCTCCAGCCGGCCGACGTGTTCCTCGACCTGTCGGGGGAATCCATCCGCCGCCGCATGTATCTGACGGCCGACGCCGAAGGCCGCGAGCTGTGCCTTCGGCCCGACCTCACCATTCCCGTCGCCCGCGCGGTCCTGGCGGAGGGCATGGCGATGCCGGCGCGGGTGAGCTATCTCGGCCCCGTCTTCCGCTTCCGCGGCGAAGGCCCCGGCGAGTTCCGGCAGGCCGGCGTCGAATCCTTCGGCCGCACCGACATCGAGGCGGCGGACGCGGAGATCCTGTCCCTCGGCCTCAACGCCTGCGCGCTCTATGGCCTGCCCCAGCCGGACATCCGGCTGGGCGATGTCGGACTGTTCACGACGCTGCTCGACGCCTTGCCGCTGGCGCCGGCCATGCGCCGCCGGCTGCTGAAGGATTTCGGCCAGGGACGGGTCAATCTCGACCTCGCCCACCTCGCGGACAAGAACCGCGAGGGCGCCCCCGCCCATGCCGGCGTGCTGGCAGCGCTCGATGGCGCGGACCCGGCAGCGGCGCGTGCGCTCATCACCGATCTTCTTTCCATCGCCGGCATTTCGACGGTGGGCGGGCGCAGCGTGTCCGAGATCGCCGAACGGTTCCTGGAGCAGTCCTCGCTCGATGCAGGCGGCGGGCTTTCGGCGGAAACCTCGCAAATCCTCTCGCGCTACCTCGCCATCTCCGGCACGCCGGACGAGGCCTCGGCTCGGATGCGGGCACTGGCGGCGGATGCCGGGATCGACCTCAACGCGGCCCTCGATCTGTTCGACCGGCGCACCGGCTTCTTCACCGCCTATGCCGTGAACCTCTCGTCCGTGCGCTTCTCCACCGCCTTCGGGCGGCCCCTCGATTATTACAGCGGCATGGTGTTCGAGCTGCGCGATCCGGCGCGGCCGGATGCCGGCCCTCTGGTGGCGGGCGGGCGCTACGACCGGCTGCTGTCCCGGCTTGGCGCGGAAGGCACCATCCCCGGCGTGGGCCTCGCCGCCTGGGTGGAGCGCCTCGCCGGGCTCGCCGGTGCCGCGGAGGACGCCCGATGACTACCCCGCTCATCCTCGCCGTGCCGTCCAAGGGGCGGCTGCAGGACAATGTCCACGCCTTCTTCTCCCGCGCCGGCATGCCGCTGACGCAGGCCCGCGGCGCCCGCGACTATCGCGGCGCCCTCGGCGGGGTGGAGGGGGTGGAGGTCGCCTATCTCTCCGCCTCGGAAATCGCCGCCGCGCTCGCCTCCGGCGCCGCTCATCTCGGCGTCACCGGCGAGGATCTGGTGCGCGAGAACATCCACGAGGCCGACAGCCGCGTGGCGCTTCTGGAGAAGCTCGGCTTCGGCCATGCCAATGTGGTGGTCGCGGTGCCGCAGGCGTGGATCGACGTGCGCACCATGGACGACCTCGACGATGTCGCCACCCATTTCCACAGCCGCACCGGCCGGCGC
>JAEWBL010000647.1 GCA_023391175.1 Pseudomonadota bacterium | reverse complement strand
GGATGCACCAGGCCCACGGCTGGCGGATGGAAAGCGCCTTCATGCTGCGGTCCTCCGGGGGAGATCGTTGTGCTCGCGGCCATCGAGGAGGCGGCCGGCTCGGGCCTTGCCGACGCGGCGCATCATGGTCGGAAGGGTCGGGGGCACCGGCTGCACGCGGTCGGCAGCCTCCATGCTGGCGAGATCGGGCCGCAGGACGCGCCCGTCGTTACAGACAACCCGCACGGAATCGTCTGTAGCGAAGTCGCTGCCGTCCTTCCACGCGCCCCACTGCTTGAAGAAATAGGGGATGCCGTGCGCGGCGCAGAAGTCTCGGGCGGCGCGGTGCCAGTCGGGGTGTGTCGGGCGAGCGCCCGGCCCGCTCTCGCCGCCGGAGATGAGGCCGGAGAGGAACTCCCAGCCAGTCCAGTCCACCGGGCCGAGGGCCGGCTCATAGCTCACGAAGGTGCGCCAGCCGCGCTCGGCGAGGTCCTGCAGATCGAAGCGCCGCCGCGCGTTGGCGCGGTGCTGGTCCTCCACCGAGACGCCGATCAGCACGTTGCGGAGCGGCCATGCTTCGACTTCGCGGGGGCCACCGCTGAAGGTGGACCAATTGGCGTAGATGTCCTCAAGCAGGTCCGACCGGTCGAGGAATTCGAGCATCCGGTCGCTGCGCTTGGTGAGGATCTGGAAATCGTGCCGCTCCGCGATGGCCATCACCGTGAACACGTCGATGATGTCCGCATCACGCGCCGACGGATGGAACAGGTCCGACATGGAATTCACGAAGATGCGGCGCGGCTTCTTCCAGTCCAGCGGCTTGAATAGGGCCGGGCGGTTCAGGGAAACCTTTCCCGTCCACACGGGCCCGGCGGCGCTGGGCTTGGTGGTGCCGGCATAGGCGGCCTGCCCCATGGCCTCCAGCCGCGCCGCCATGCGCATGGCATAGCAGTTGGTGCAGCCGGGCGAGACGAGCGAACAGCCGACGATGGGATTCCACGTGGCGTCGGTCCACTCGATGGCGGATTTGTCAGCCATGGGCGCCCCCTGCCGGCCAGCTGGCGCGGGCAATCTCGGCGCGGGCGGCGCGCTGGCCGGCGAGGTAGCCGGCCTTCCATTGCTTCTCCAGGTCGCCCACGGCCTCGATGCGGCCGACGGCATAGCCGACAAGGGCGGCGAGGGCCATCAGGCCGATGGTGGTGGAATCCATCGCCTCAGTCCCAATAGGAGCGGTCTTCGTCGCAGGCGTCCCGCGGCGAGAATCCGTCATCGAAATAGTCGCGGAGCGAGCCGCAATGATGCCACGCGTCCCGCAGCGTCCATGTGGGCCAGCGGCTCATGTAGAGGGAGGCGCGAGCGCGCCAGATAATCCAGCGCATGGCTCACACCCGCATCGGCATGAGGACGAAGAGGGAGCCGGTGCCTGCCGCCTCGGGCGTGATGAGGCAGGGCGAGCCGGGGTCGGCCATGGCCATCGTCACCCGCGCGCCGGGCACGGCGGCGAGGATCTCGGCCACGTAGGAGGCGTTGAAGCCGATATCGAGCGGCTCGGCGTCATAGACGGCTTCGAGTTCGTCCGTGGCGTTGCCCATGTCCGGGTTCTGCACGATGAGGGTGAGGCCATCGCCGGAGAAGCTGAACCGCACCGCTCGCCCGCGCTCGCTGGAGACGGTGGAGACGCGGGCCACGGCCTCGCCGAGGGCCTCCTTGTCCAGCGTCACGAGCTTGTCGTTGCCGGAGGGGACGACGCGGCCATAGTCTGGGAACGTGCCGTCGATGAGCTTGGTGGTGAGTGTGGTGACGCCAGCCGTCAGCCGCAGCTTGGTGGTGCTCACTTCCAGCCGCACGCTTTCCTCGCCCAAGGGCTTCAATAGGCGGGTGATCTCTGCCACGGCCTTGCGGGGCACGATGACGCCCGGCAGGTTTTCGGTGCCCTGCGGCGCCAGCACCTGGTGCTGCGCCAGCCGGTGCCCGTCGGTGGCGACGGCTCGGAGGGCAGGGCCGTCATCGCCCTGGGCGAGGTGCAGGTAGATTCCGTTCAGGTAATAACGGGTCTCCTCGGTGGAGATGGCAAAGCTCACGCGGTCCAGCATGTTCAACAGCGCGGCGGCGGTGAGCCTGAAGCTGTTGGGCATGTCGCCCACGGAGAGATCCGGGAAGTCGCCGGAGGGCAACGTGTTCACGCTGATGCGGCTGCGCCCGCTCTTGATGGTGAGCTTGCCCTGCTCGCCGTCGACCGCGAGTTCCACCTTGGCGCCGGCCGGCAGCTTGCGCAGCAGGTCTTCCATCAGTTTGGCGGGAAGCGTGGTCTCTCCCGCAACCCCCACCTCTGCCTCGGCGCTGCTGACGGTCTCCATGTCGAGATCGGTGCCGGTCAGAGAAAGTCGCTCGTCCTTCGCCACAGCGCGGATGTGCGACAGAATCGGAACGGTGTTGCGCTTTTCCACCACACGGATGACGCGCTCCAGCGCAGCAAACAGCGCGTCGCGGCTGATGGTGAGTTTCATGGGGCGGTGTCCTTGTCGGGGTCGGTGGGCGGCACCAAGTGCTCCGGCATCTGCCGCCGGTAGCGCCAGGCGAGACGCGCCACATGGCGCACCTGCGATGTCGTGAAATGGCGCGGGTCGGTCTGGCCGATCTCCCGGGCAAAGCGCTTGTGGGATGAGCCCGGCAGGAAGGTGACGCGTTGCAGGGCCGCGATGCGGTCGAGCACAAGCCCGGACTGGTGCATCATGCGGCGCGCCTCTGGCTTGCGTGGTCCGCCGCAGCCGGCGTTCCGCCATCCTGCTCGGGCGCAGGGCGAAACAGGTCAGGCGTGCCCGCCGCCTTGGCGGCTTTCGCGGCGGCGCGAGCGTCGCGGATTTCGGCCTGGAGCGCATCGCAGGTGGCGCGCACCAGTTTCTTGCCGAGGCCGGCGCGCGGGGCATGCCTGCGCGTCGCCTTCACATAGGCCGCCGCCATCTCCCGGCGGCGCCGTTCGAGTGCGGCAGCCGTTGCCATGGCCGCCTCAGGCCGCCATCTCGGGCGCGCCCTCGAAGGCGGGCAGCCCGGTTTCCTTGGTGGCGCGGTCGAGGTCGCCCTGCACGCGCTCGCGCAGGAAGAATTCCCAGCGGTAGAGCTGGTAGAACCAGAAGACCTCGCCACCGACCGTGCGATAGCGCAGGCGAGCGGGGATGCGCACCACCTCGGGCTCCCCGTCGCCGGAGAGGAAAGGCGCGACCGAGACGATGAAGATGCCGGGGATATCGATAGGCTGCCCAGCGGCGTTGGTATGTTCGGTTTCAAAGACCACCTGGCGCTCGCCGGAAGCCGGGCGCAGCGCCGTCTTGACCTTGGAACCGACATTCACCTCGAGGTGCCGCGACAGGTCGATGATCTCGGCCGGCGTGCCGAAGCGCTCCTTGAACTTCGGTTCAAAGGTATTGATCTCATTCTGGTCGGGCGAAGCCAGCTCCGCTGCGTGCTCCTCCATGAACTGGGCAAAATCGCCCTGCTTGAAGGGCTTGCCGTTGGAATCCACCCACACCTTGAATTCGTCGGTGAGCGGGAACGGATAGGTGATGCGGTGCTTGCCGCGGCGGGCGGTCTTGGTCTCGTCCGACTTGTGATAGTCGATCACGGCGGTGAGCTTGGGCTCGGGCCAGGCGGTCTTGGCGAAGATGGCGGAGCCGTCATCCTTGTGACGGTTCACCAGCTCGATGAAGCTCGCGAGCGTGGTGACGACGGCGGTGCCGACCCGCTCCAGCGGCGGCTTGGCGGCGCGGACCTCTTCGAGAAGGGAGATCGGCTTCTGCGCGTGGCGGTCCCACAGGATGGGCACGGTGTCGGGCAGGTCCGGGCCGAGGCCCTTGGTGGGCGCCTGCAGGATGGTGGGCGCCGAGCCCTCGCGGGCGAGAGCGGCAATGGCCTCCACCGTCGCCCCCTCGATGCAGCCGAGGAAGGTGGCGGGCGAGGTGAGCAGGGGGTCGCCGATAAGCGCCTGGGCTTCCGGCGGCGGCGTGGTCTTGTCGGTCATGGTTGGTCCTTCGCTTGGTGAGAGGGGGCTGATCAGGCGGTCTCGCGGTCGGATCGCGCGGTGTCGCGCGGGCCGAACATGTCGCTTTGGCTCGGGTGCTCGAGGCTGAGGCCGCCGTCGGAAGTCCACGACGTGACGGAGCCGAAACCCTTCTCCTTGGGCAGCTTGGTCTCGATCTTCGGCTGGTGGTCGAGCCGGTCGCCCAGCTTGGTCACTGTCAGCGTGATGGTGATGGAGCCGGAAGCCTTCTCGTCCGGATGCTGCTCCAGCGCCTCGATGAGACGGCGAAGCTCGGCGTTGCACTTCTCTTCCACCTTGCCGCGGTGCATGAGCCCGACGAACTGGAAGAGGCTTCGGATGATGCGCTGGGCCATGGGCCTGCCTCTTGTCTTGAAATGGTGGTGGGGGCGGGCCGGAGCCCGCCCGTCAGTCCATCTGCTGGCGGGCCAGCTTCTCGTAGGGGTCGAACTCGCGGGTGATGCGCAGCTCGTACTCGCCCGGGGCAAGGAGGACGGGCTCGTGGGTGTCGTTCTCGCGCAGGTGCACCAGCGGCGTCGGGCTCTCCACGATGGCGCGCAGGATGCGCATGCCCTCGGGCGGATGATCCAACACCGCCACGGCGCAGGTGCTGCGATCGAGCACATGGTGGTGCCCGGTCTCACTGTGGCCCACCACCAGGTGGCCGCCTTCCGGATGCAAGGCGGTGTAGCCGCGGGGCATTTTGGCGGGGGCATCGCCGATGCGGCGGATATAGATCTCGCCCTGCGCGGCACGTTCGACAAAGGTCTTCATCTTTTCAGCTCCTGACTTCGGGCCTGGTGAAATCCATGGGGGTGAGGCCGGCCATCCAGGCTTGGCCAGCGAGGGCGGTGTCGATCTCGGGCGGGACGCAGACGGCGAACTCCCGACCGGTGCCGCACCGAACGCGGACAAAGCGGGTGCGGCCCACATCCGGCAGCTTCACCTCGAGCAGGGTTCCGATCTCCGGATCGGTGTCGGCATCGATCTCGCGCGCGGCGAGCTGCTGCAGGATCGTGTTCCAGCCGAGCATCTCGATGCCGGCGCGCCTGACTTCCAGGTTACGCTCGGCCATCACCTCGGCGGCGGAAAGGCTGTCACGGGCCTCGATCCAGTGCGGCGGCACGCGCGCCCCGTGCCAGTGGTAGAGGGCCCAGCCATCGCGCCACCTATGCGAAGGGCCGTCCTCGCAATGGGGGCGGTTCTCCGCATCGACGCGCAGGATCTCGGGGAAGTCGGACACCATGCAGAATTCAGGGTGCATCACCCGGAAGCCGCCCTCGATGGCCGCCTGCTCCCAGGCCTTATAAGCCTTATGTTCGTCCAGGCGGAGCCCGAGAATGTCGCGTGCGGCGGTGAGATAGCTGTCCCACGCCGGCCACATATTGCCACCC